>DRLF01000422.1 GCA_011051425.1 Thiolapillus brandeum
CGTGGCAAAGCCCGGCAAATGACCTCATCGTCATAGAGGCAGACAGTGCAACGGCGTTGCCGGAACAGAACACCGCAGAATTCCAGGGCAATGTGGTGATTCACCACCCCAAACAAACCGTCTACGCCAACCAACTGCATTTCGACAACCAGCGACAGCTGATCAAGGCGGACCAGGAGTTGCTGATCCAGCTCCGTGATCTGCGGCTACTCGGCAGTCAGGCATGGTTCGACCTGAACCGGCACAAGGGCGAAATGAGCCAGGTGAGCTACCGCATTCCCAGCCGCAAGGCCCGCGGGGAAGCCGGCCGCATGGCGCTGCTGGACAAGGATCACAGTCGCTTCGAGAACATCAGTTACACCACCTGCCCTCCTGGCAACAGGGGCTTTGTGCTGTCCGCCGAAAGCATGGACATCGACCAGAAAAACCAGATCGGCACTTTCCGGGCCGCCAAGCTGCGTTTTCTGGGTGTACCGATCTTCTATGCGCCGACGCTGACCGTCTCCCTGGACGATTCCCGCAAGAGCGGCCTGCTGGTGCCCTCTCTGGGCTACTCTTCGAAAAATGGGGCAGATATCACCGTACCCTACTATTTCAACCTCGCGCCCAATTACGATGCCACATTCATGCCCCGCCTGCTGAGCAAGCGCGGGCTACTGCTCGGCGGTGAATTCCGTTTCCTGACGCCTTCTCACAACGGCAGGCTGCTGGCCGAAATATTGCCGGACGACCGCCTGTATGAGGGCAACAGCACGCGCGGCGCCCTGCGCGCCCGCACGCACAGCAACCTGGGCCAGGTCACGCCCGGCCTGGCAGCCGACCTCGACCTGAACTGGGTGTCCGATCAGGGCTATCTCGACGATCTGGGGCAAAGCCTGGCCGTCACCAGTACACGCCATCTGCGCAACCGGGCGGCACTGAGCTGGCGCAACCGTAACTGGGATGCCGTGGCAGAACTGCGCCACTACCGCACCCTGGACGACAGCATCCTGTCCGAAGACCGGCCCTACAGCCTGCTGCCCCGGATGGCTGTCCACTGGCTGCAGTACCAGGGACCCGCAGGCCTGGATTACAGCCTTGCCGGGGAAGTGAGCAATTTTTACCGGGAAGACAGCGTTACCGGCCTGCGGGTCGACCTGAAGCCACGCGTCAGCCTGCCATGGCGCCGTAACTGGGGCTTCATCGAACCCGCCCTGAATGCCCGATATACTTCCTATTCCCTGGATGGACAGCTTCCGGGACAAAGCAGCTCACCCAGCCGCAGCACCTACAGCATCAGCCTGGACAGCGGCCTGATGTTCGACCGCGATGTCACCTGGTTCGGGCGGGACATGACCCACACCCTCGAACCGCGCGCCTACTATCTCTATACGCCTTACAAGAAGCAGTCTGACATCCCCCTGTTCGACACCAGCTATCTGGACTTCAACTTCAGCAACCTGTTCCACGACAACAGGTTCAATGGCCCTGACCGGGTGGGCGATGCCAACCAGCTGACGCTGGCACTGACCAGCCGCGTACTCTCGGGCAGCGATGGCAGGGAACTGTTGAACGCCAGCATTGGTCAGATCTATTACTTCGAGGACCGCCGGGTTACGCTGCTTGATGACGAACCCATCAACACCAGCAGTTCCTCTGTGATTGCAGAGCTGACTACCGGCATCTTCGACCACTGGCTGTTGCGTGCCGGCGTGCAGGTTGATCCCCACGCCGACACCCGCGTCCAGCAGGGGCTGGCCCAGGCGAGCTACCGGGGCGATTCGGGCGAACGCCTGCACGCCTCCTGGCGCTTGCGCGAAGGCACGCTGGAACAAACCGACCTGGCCGCTTATTGGCCGGTTTCCAACAAGATCGGCCTGATAGGCCGCTGGTACTACTCTGTTGAAGAGCGCCATGATCTCGAAACCGTGGCGGGCATCGAGTACGGTGACTGCTGCTGGCGCATCCGCGCCGTGTGGCGCCGCTATCTGGACAGCAACGGCACCGAGTACAATAACACCGCATTGCTGCAGCTCGAACTGAACGGGCTGGGCAAACTGGGCAACAATATCGACAACTTCCTGGATCGAACAATATATGGTTACTGAGCACAAGACGTCTGCACCTTTTTTCCTGCTTTTACTGCTGCTTCCCCTCCTGTCTTCCCTGATCCCGGAACCTGCTACCGCAGAAGACGGCCTCATGGATCGCATTGTCGCCATCGTCAATGACGATGTGGTGCTGCAAAGTGAACTGCAGGATGAAACGGCCGCTATCCGCAGCAAGCTGGAGCAGGCAGGCGCCACCGATATCCCGGAGGATGAACTTCAGAAACGGGCGCTGGACCGGCTCATCCTTTACAAGCTGCAGATCGAGGAAGCCAAAAAGCTGGGCATTTCCATCGATGACGAAACCCTGCTTTCTGCCATGAACAACATTGCCGCACAAAACGGCCTCACCATGGACGAACTCGCCGAAGCGCTCGAGAAGGAAGGCATGTCCGTGGACAAATACCGTGAACAGCTTCGGGAGGAAATCACGCTCCAGCGGCTGCGCAACCGGGAGGTCATCAGCCGCATACAGGTCACCAAGGCCGAAGTTGACAATTATCTGGCCCATGCGGAACAGAACCCGGGCGGGCGGGAGGCCTATCATATCCGGCACATCCTCATCGCCACCCCCGACGGCGCTTCCAGCGAAGAGATTGCCAAGGCCCGGAAACAGGCCGTGGACATCCTGCAACGACTGAAGAAAGGCGAGAATTTCGCTGCGCTTGCCTCACGCTATTCAGCAGGAAGGCAAGCGCTGGACGGTGGCGACCTGGGCTGGCTGGAGGCCGGGCAGGTGCCCAGCCTGTTCCTTTCCGAACTAGCGGAAATGGAGCGCGGCGACGTGCGCGGCCCCTTTCATGCCGCCAGCGGCTTCCATATCATCAAACTGGAGGACTACAAGGGCGGTGACCGCAATATCATCAAGCAGACTCATGCGCGCCATATTCTCATTCGCACCGACGAACTCACCTCGGATGATGACGCGAGAAACCGGCTGGAGCAGCTCTACCAGCGCATAAAGGGGGGTGAAGACTTCGCCGCCCTGGCCCGCGCCCATTCCGACGACAAGGGTTCTGCCATCAAGGGCGGCGACCTGGGCTGGGTCAGCCCCGGAAATCTGGTGCCCAAGTTCGAGGAAGTCATGGACGCGCTGCCTGTCGGCGGCCTGAGCGAGCCCTTCCGCACACAGTTCGGCTGGCACATCGTTCAGGTGCTGGAGCGCCGCGATTTCGATGCCACCGATGAAGTGAAGCGCAACAAGGCCAAGCTGGCGCTGCGCAAACGCAAGGCGGATGAAGCACTGCAGCTCTATCTGCGCAAGCTGCGCGACCAAGCCTTCGTCGAAACCCGCCTGGAAGACCGGTATTGAGCATCGTCATCACGCCGGGTGAACCGGCCGGTATCGGCCCTGACCTGATCCTGCAGGTTGCTCACAGAGGGATGAACACCCCTGCAATTGTCGTGGCTGACCCCGACATGCTGGCGCAGCGTGCAGCACTGTTGAACCTGGACATCGCCATTTCCGAAACATCAACACCGCCAACACAGGCAGCGAGAGCCGGCACACTGCATGTCCATCCGGTGCGCATGTCCCATGCCTGCACGCCTGGCAGGCTGGACAGAAACAATGCCGGCTATGTGCTGGAATGTCTGCAACTCGCCGCGGAAGGCTGCCTGAACAAGCAGTATGCCGCACTGGTAACCGGCCCGGTGCACAAGGGCATCATCAACGACGCAGGTATTCCGTTCAGCGGCCATACCGAATTTCTGGCGGAGCTTAGCGACAGCTACCCCGTCATGATGCTTGCCTGCCCCGGGTTGCGGGTCGCATTGGCGACCACACACCTGCCATTGAAAGACGTCAGCGATGCTATCACGCCCGATCTGCTGACCCGGGTCATCCGCATCCTGCACACAGATCTGCAGAGCAGGTTCAATCTGCACAACCCCAAAATCCTGGTATGCGGCCTCAACCCACATGCCGGAGAAGGTGGCCACCTGGGCACAGAGGAGATGAACATCATCGCCCCCGTGTTGGAAGCATTGCGCCAGGACGGGCTGCAATTGCTTGGCCCCCTGCCCGCAGATACAGTGTTCACACTACGTTATCTCGAACAGGCCGATGCCGTGCTTGCCATGTACCACGATCAGGGGCTGCCCGTGCTCAAGCACATGGGATTCGGCAACGCCGTCAACATCACCCTGGGGCTGCCTTTCATCCGGACATCTGTTGACCATGGCACTGCGCTGGATCTTGCCGGCACGGGATCAGCCGAAGCAGGCAGCCTGCTGGCCGCAATAGACCAGGCCGCAACAATGGCCAACTGACTGCCAACCATTGCAAGCACAATGTGTTATTCCTAGCGATCGAGTATCACCGGTTAAGGAAGCGCGGGGAATACAGAACAAGCTTACGGTACTACCGCAGCAAATTTTTCGGGAGGATTACCCATCCATGGAAATAAAGAAACCCCGAGCCACTTCCGTGCATTCGGGGTTAGGGTATCACCGCAGATGATGGAGTCCGTTCCTGCAAACTTCCCTGTCTGCCAGCTCTTCATTGAGCTTCAATCTGTAGTGATGTATATATTCTACAAATGCACCCCATTTACGAACAGAGAAAAAATCTGAAGTCACTGTAGGAAAATTCTGACTTCATTTTCCATAGTTCACAGCAACAAAGCAGCTCTTATCTGCAGGCTTTGGGCAAGTACTGATCTTCCAATGTAGTTCCAGCCCCTTCATTGCACGCCCATTCAATACTGGAGCTATGGGTAATCGGACTCAACACCAATGTTGAACCCTGTATTCTCGATGAAGCATTATTTCCCATAGTCACTGTAATCTTTCCATTGACCACCTCCACCCGCGAAACATATTTTCCTGAAATATCTCCAGCTGCCGGTATCTCGCCAACACCATTGTTTGCTTCATTAAAATTACCATCATCATTGTAGACAGTACCAACCTTGGTTTTCTGACCATCCGCCAGACTGAACGCTTCGGAAACCTGCGCACGAGCAATAAAATCCTGGTATGCAGGGATAGCGATGGCAGCCAGAATACCGATAATCGCTACAACGATCATCAATTCAATTAGCGTAAACCCTGTTTCATCGTTCATTCCACCGTGCCCTCTGTCTTCATGGTGCTTCAATAGCAAACCCATTTCACTTTTCATAGGAAGCAAGCACTATTTGTGCCAAGTGCAGGATTTTTTAGTTATACTGCAAATCAAAATGGAAGCGGCTCACAGCACCCGCAGAAACATTGGGTATGAATCAGGTAGCAATGATACCTATCTCACAGAAATGGACCTACACCGCAGTTGCTGTCATGCCGCCTACTGACAAAATAAGTGGCAATCCTGACAATTTTTGACAGCCCTTCACCAAGAGGCAATCGCCAATAGCCACTTGAAAAACCTTAAGTCACTGTTTTTTTTGGCGTTCAATACAGAAAGCAAAACTGGCACAGTTTCTGCATGCAACTAGGCATGGCGATATTCCATGCATTTCCATAGAATGCGCCGACTATCTTAATACTTAACTTTGTTTGTTTTTATAGAGGAAAAGAAAATGATGAAGAAACAATCTGGTTTTACCCTGATCGAACTGATGATCGTTGTGGCGATCATCGGTATTCTAGCTGCCATCGCTATCCCCGCTTATCAGGATTACATTGCCCGCTCTCAGGTTTCTGAAGCAGTCAACCTGGCAGACGGCCAAAAAACTAATGTTGCTGACATCTACAACGACGAAGGCGCCTTCACTGATGCTGACAACGGCTCTTTTGGTATCCCCGCCGCCAACGAAGTTCAAGGCAAGTATGTTGACCAGGTAGCAGTTGAGGACGGCGTTATCACTGCGCAAATGGGTAACAACGCCTCTGCCAAAGTGGATGGTAACCACGTTATCCTGAGCCCGATCACTCATGCCGGCTCCATTGAGTGGACTTGTAAAAGCACCGATATGGACGACAAGTATCTGCCCAAGAACTGTCGTCAGTAATACCTAGTTAAGGTATGTAAAACACCCGCTATGCTTTTGTTGCATAGCGGGTTTTGTTTTTTTGGGCGATATGAAAAGAACACAGCAAGCTTACATTTCCGGGCCACTTTTGTTGATCCTGGCAGTCGCCTGGATCATATACTCACCCGGCCTAACGGGTACCTTCCTTTTCGATGACTTCGCCAACATTACTGCACTCGGAAAATACGGCCCGATAAACAACCTTGAAAATTTGCGCCTCTATCTTACAGGCGGCATAGCAGGCCCCTCAGGCAGACCCATTGCCTTGGCCAGTTTCCTCATAGATGCCCAGAACTGGCCTGCAGATCCACGTCCTTTCCTGCGCACCAATATTCTCATTCATCTTATAAACGGCGGCTTGTTATACCTGTTGCTGCTTCTGTTGCTCAAGCAACACTATAAAACGGCACCGCCCGGCAGAACCACAACCTTTGTTGCCGCTACGGCAACAGCAATGTGGCTTTGGAATCCGTTTCTTGTGTCATCCACCTTGTATATCGTTCAGCGAATGACACTGCTGTCCGGCACTTTTGTCCTCGCCGGACTGGCGGGCTATGTATATGGCCGCAGTCTGCTAGACAATCATCCTAGAAAAGCTTACTGGTGGATGTCGCTGAGTCTTGGAGCAGGTACCGTGCTGGCAACTTTCAGCAAGGAAAACGGGGTGCTGCTGCCCTTGCTTGCCGTATGTATCGAATACACAGTATTCAGCAAACAAAATTTTTCTAAGCAACCCCACGCTTTGTGGAAAACCATTTTTCTGATTGGCCCCGCACTGGTGCCTTTTGTCTATGTAGCCTATAAGTTCCCACATATATTATCCAGTTATTCGCGCAGAGAATTCAGTTTTGAAGAACGTCTGTTCACCGAGGCACGCATTCTTTTTGACTATCTCTACAACCTGCTCATCCCACATGCCCATACCACCGGATTGTTTCATGACAGCTTTCAGGTTTCTGCCAGCCCACTAAATCCGCCAACAACTGCTTTGGCTATCAGCGGTATTTTTCTACTCATTTTCATTGCATTAAGGTATAGGCAACGCAGGCCGTTGCTCGCTCTGGCGATACTTTTCTTCTTTGCGGGGCATGTCCTGGAATCTACCGTCTATCCCCTGGAACTGTATTTTGAGCATAGAAATTACGTTCCTGCACTGCTGCTGTTCCTGCCTATTGCAGATTGGCTGGTGAATCCCCCCAGGAACAAGATATATGGTCGTGTTTTTCTGGCCACCATTCTCATCGTCTTTTGCGCTATTTCCTATCAGAGAACCAGTCTCTGGGGACAACCAACCACTTTGTTGCTTCTTTGGGCCCAAGAAAACCCTGACTCTACTCGCGCACAAACCGTCGCTACC
>DRLF01000423.1 GCA_011051425.1 Thiolapillus brandeum
AACCTGGGGCGAGGAGGATTTTGTTCGCGCAAATGGTGAACGTCGCATCCGTCTGTATTCCAAGTTCTACGATGCACCGGGCGACGCCAAGCCGGACTGGTGGATCGTCAGCCAGCTGGCACAGCGTCTGGGCTTTGATGGCTACGACTGGAAGAACTCAAACGAAGTCTGTGAAGAGTCCTCCCGTTTCAGTCGCGGCAACCGCAAGGCTTATCACATGATAAAGGTCGCTGCCCACAAAGAAGGCAAGACCCTGCATGAGAAGCTGCGTGAGATGGGTACTACGGGCATCCAGGGACCGACTTTCTACAACTACAAGACCGGTGAGCTGACGGGTAGTGTGCGTCTGCACGATACCGAGATGACCCCCGAGATGATAGAAGCGGAAGGCCGTACCCAGGGTGCGAACATGGTCAACAAGAAGATGACCCACTTCAACTCCCAGACCGGGAAAATCAACATCCAGAAACACCCGTGGAGTCTGTTCTCCGACTACTGGGAATGGATGAGCCCGAAGAAGGATGAGTTGTGGCATACCAACGGTCGGATCAACGAAATCTGGCAGTCCGGTTTTGACGATGTGCAGCGACGTTCCTATATTGCCCGCCGCTGGCCGGAGAACTGGACGGAGATTCACCCGGATGATGCAAAGGCCCGTGGTATCGAGTCCGGTGACAAGATCCTGCTGTACTCCGATCGTGTGCCGCATTTCCGCCAGACCATCAAGGGCGTGCACAGTTCCGACTTCAATTTTGCGGAACTGCTGAAGAATGGCTGGATCGACCTGAACAAGGCAGCGGTAGAAGCGGTGGCCATCGTCACGCCTCACGTGAAGAAGGGAACCATGTATTCCTACTTCCTCAATACCAACCAGCCTTCCAATGCGCTGCAAGGCCAGGTGCCTGACCAGATCAGCGGAAACTACAACTACAAGATGGGTGTTGCCCGGGTCAGGAAGATCGGCGAATCAAAGTACAAGCATGAGTTTACTCACATGTCTTTTGCACCCCGCAATGTAGTCTAACCTCCCTGCTTACCGGGAAATCCCCAGGGGCGGCCATTGGCCGCCCTTTTTTTTGTGTCCAGGGATGGTCGGTATGCCGCTGGCGCAGGGCACTGAAAATGCCCCGGCATTGCCAGTATTTCCTCGATCCATGGGGGGGCATACGCAGGATTGGCGTTTGTTGTGGTTAAATACACCCATACAATCAAACACAGGCCGTATTCTCATCATGTTCGACAAGGAAGACCTCCTGAAGTTGGCCAAAACGCCCATGCCTTTTGGCAAGTACCAGGGGCGGGTACTGATCGACCTGCCGGAACCCTATCTTCTGTGGTTTTCCAACAAAGGCTTTCCGGAAGGCAAACTGGGGCAACTCATGCAGCTTGCGCTGGAAATCAAGATCAATGGTCTGGAATATCTCATCGAACCCATGAAGAAGCTGCCCACGGTGCATTGAATGCAGGCCTTCAGACTGCTGTACATGCTGTTTCCCGGCCTTCTGCTCCTTGGCTGGGTGATGTGGAGCGACAGTCTGCCCTGTGTGGGGGTATTGCTGCTGATGCTGCCTGTACTGGCGCTCATCGTTCTGAACATGCTGGAAGTGGCGCTCCTGCGCCGTCGCGCGCTGGTGGGTATGTATCTCGAGGGGGAAAGCTGGCTTTCCCGTCTCATGTGCAGAAAGGCCGTGTTGTTTCTGTGGCAGGTCACCAAGGCCACTGTACTGGTTTTCATCCTCTTCGTCGAAGCGCTGGACTGGCCGCCCTGGTTCTGGCTGCTGCTGCTGCTGGATATACCCGTGTTGTTTTTTACGAGTCACTGGCTGGAGCAAAGCCTGCAGGGGCAGGTCAAGGCCGGGGCGCAAGGCATCATCGCCCGGCGCCTGCTGGTAACTGTCAACACGCTGATACTCGCTTTGCTGCTGGCTGGCGGCTGGATGTTTGAACCGCAAACCGATTACAGAGACATGTCCTGGCAGGCAACTGCTGTCTATGCGGCACAGCAGGAGCAATTGCACTGTGAGCTTCTTGCGCCCCTTGCCCGGACAAAGGCGGTGCAGCAGGCACTCGTGGAAAGGCTGGTTCGGCAGGGCCTGGAAATGCTGACAAACACCTGGGGCAAACTGGCAGGCTGGTTGCTGTTCTTTTTCTGGTCCGGTCTCTCCTTGTGGGCATGGAGCCGCATGCTGCTGGCGCCCCTGATCCAGAAGGTTGACTTGGACAGGCTCATGCACAAGGGGTGTTATCTTGGGTGACAGGCCCTCTTCACGGCTTGTGTGGCTGGGGTTCTTTGGCGTAATCCTGGTACTGGCGTTACTTGCCGGTTTTGCCTTCCTGCGCGGTGGCAGGCAGCTGGCTGAACTGCAGGTACAGCAGCAGGCTGAACCGGTACAGCAACTGCTCTATGTCATCCTCAACGGTGAGCAGCGGGTCGTTCCGGAAGCAAAGCGTTTGCAGCTGTCTCTGGATATGCAGTCTGCGGTGGATGAAGAACAGGGTAAGCTGCTGGAACGGATGCGGCAACAGATCGATGCTGCCGTGGACACGGCCTTTGCTCCCGTGCACGACCATGTGGGTGATTTTGCCGACTGGTACTATTCGCTCACGGGAGAATACATGCGCTATGCCCATGCCGTTGGCGGTGACATGGGGGAATACATGCAGCAGCGACTGAAGGAAACGGTTTTTCTGCCTGCAGCGCTGGAGGCCAACCTGGACAACATGCTGGCTGACATCAATGCCCGGTTTTCCCGTGACATCCGGCAATCGGGAGACAGGCTTGCATCCCGGCTGCAGCTGGTTATTGCTGCCGGTTCCTGGCCTGTCGGATCAGGGGAGCCTGTGTTCGGAGACAGCCTGAATCTGGATGAGATGTTTGCGTCTGGCGTGCAGCTCAGCAGCCGGGATCTCAACAGGCAGGTAGTGGCTGCACTGGCTGCCACGGGAACCGGAGTCGCCCTGGCCAAAGGTGTGGGTGCTGTCGTAGTGAAGAAGACGCTGGCGAAAGTGGCGGGCACCAAGAGTTTTCATGTGGCTTCCGCGCTGTTGGCCAAGCTCGTGGCAAAATCCGCCGTCAAGGGTGGCGGCATACTGGCCGGGGCGGGTGCAGGTACAGCCATCTGCAGTCCTGCGGGTCCCGGTGCGCTTGTCTGTGGCGCCATCGGTGGCCTGATTGCCTGGCTGGCTGTTGACAAGGCGGTGATCGAACTGGATGAAGCGCTGAACAGGGATGTCTTCGAGGATGATATGCATGCCGCGATCACTGCTCAGCAGCAACAGCTGAAAGCGGCCCTGCAGCAGGCCTATGCCAGGGTGCTGAACGCCGGCTTCGCCCCTGTGAAGCAGGGCGCCCGGACACTGGCTGTTCCTGCCGGAAAGTTCACGCCGGCTGATTCCGTATTCAGGGACTATTAACCCGGCATCAATACAGGTGATGCTGGGTCAATTAAGATCCGGCCGGTTATGAAAAATGAGCTGTTTTCCCAAATCATCATAATGAAAGCGGGTGATGCCGGCGTTGTCCACCCTGGTCCGGTACCAGGCGGCAGCGGGCGCCTGCAACACATGGCCCAGGGCGGCGCGTATCACCCCGGCGTGGACAACGACTAGGATGCGTTCTCCTGCATAGTCTGCTGCCATGCCTTCCATCGCTGCAGCCACGCGCTGTCCGAAAGCATGCAGATCCTCCGCTCCCTCCGGTCGATTGTTCACCGGGTCCGCATAGAAGCGCTGGTATTCCCGGGGGTGGGTTTTACGTATCTCAGTTGAGCTTCGGCCTTCCCAGGCGCCGAATCCGACTTCGCGCAAATCGTGCAGCGTCGTCACCGGCAGCGTATACCGCTCTGCCAGGGCGCGGGCGAATGCGTGACAGCGGGACAGGGGTGAACTGACCACCCGGTCCCAGTGACTGGTCTCGCCCACGGCAGACCACATCTGCCGCCAGCCTTTCTCACTGAGCGGATCATCGATGGTGCTGCCACGGTACAGACTGCCGCCTTCGGGTTCGCCGTGGCGGATGAAATCCAGCACCGTGGTCACAGCCAGCGCACCAGATAGAACAGGCGCAGGCCTTCCGACGAGGGGGAGGGGCCGTAGACAAGGGCGGCGTAGAGGTCCTTGTCCGGTTGCGCCCCGCTGATGGCATCGGCCTCGGTTTCCATGAGGGTGACGCAGCCTTCGGGAAAACGCTTGCGGGAGCGGCGCCTGGTCAGCACCAGCGCAGGATGCCTCGCCAGGGAAGTGGATGCAGGGTCGATGACGATGGGTTGCATGAGATTTAGAGAAACAGTTCAGCCAGGCGTCGATGATACCCACAGCAGAACAGCATAGCGAGCGCCTTTTCCCAGGGCAATGAACAGGGCGGACGATAGCAGGGGCATGCGCGCCCAGCCCGCGGCCACGCACAGGGGATCACCGACGATGGGCACCCAGGATAACAGCAGCAGGGGAGCGCCGTGTTTTTCCAGCCAGGCCAGTGCCTGGCGCTGCCGGGGCTTGTGCAGTCCCGCTTCGGGAAAGCGGTGGCGCAGCCAGCGCCCGATGGCCCAGCTGCTCATGCCGCCCAGGGTATTTCCTGCGGTTGCGGCGAGCAGGAGCAGTGCCGGGCTGTAGCTCTGCTGGTAGTTCAGCCACAGCAGCAGCGCTTCGGAGCCGCCCGGCAGCAGGGTGGCCGCCAGGAAGCTGCTCAGGAACAGCCCCCAGAGTCCGCCGGCGTCAGTCATACCTTTCGGGTGCGAGTACGAACAGCACGGGACCGGGAGACGGGATGACACTGAGCTGCAGGCCCTCACCGGCCAGTCGCCGCAGTTGCCGCTCCACGTCCCGGGCTTCCTCCTGGCCGCCGGGGTGCCCACGGTAGGCCAGTACGGTGATGATGCCGCCGGGTGCTAGCACAGCCCTGGCCTGTGCCAGCGCGGGCAGGGTTGTCGCACTGGTGGTGGTCCTGGTCTTGTCGCCGTGGGGGAGGTATCCCAGGTTGAACATCACCGCCTGAATATGCCCGTGATCCATGGGAGGGATTTCGTCCAGCAGGTGTTCGTGTCCACGGTGAACCAGCGTCACCTGCGTTGCCTGCCCCTGGTCATGCAGGCGGGAAGCGGTGCTGTCCAGAGCCTGCTGTTGTATATCGAAAACGAACACCCTGCCGCGGGCGCCCACCTGCCGGGCCAGAAAACAGCTGTCGTGGCCGTTGCCGGAGGTCGCATCCACCACCTGTTGTCCGGGCTGCAGGTATTGCTCGACGATGGACTGTGCCCGTTGCGTGAGTTGCATGAAAACCGCCGGGCCGTTTACAGGCAGGACTGGACGAAAGGCAGGGAAAGGTTGTGGCGTTTCTCGGCCAGGGCCTTCTGGTCGAGGCGTCCCAGGATACCGAGCAGGTTGCCGGGGCTGCGGCTGCAGTGCCGCAACAGCCACTGGGCCACCTTTGGCTTGAGTTGCAGCCCGCGTTTCTGTGCCTGGGTCTGCAAGAGTTCCATGAGGCCGGTGTCATCCAGGGGCTGGAGGCGGTAACTGCTTCCCCATGACAGACGCGAGCGCAGGTCCGGCAGGGCCAGTGCAAGCTGTTTCGGCCCCCGGTCGGCGCTGAAGACCAGGCTTCTGCCCGCGTCCCGGGCCAGGTTGAAGAGTATGAAAAGGGCTTCTTCCCAGTCGTCCCGGCCGGCGATATGCTGCACCCCGTCCACGGCCAGGATGTCCATGGCTTCCATGCCGGCAAGGAGTGCCGGCGAGAGCGTTCGCAGTTCGTCCAGGGGCAGGTAGGCGCAGCTACGGCCCTGTTGCTCCGCCCTGCGGCACAGGCCCATCAGCAGGTGGGTCTTGCCACTGCCGGGGCCGCCCGAAATGAACAGGATCTCGTCGTTACTGTCGGCAGCGATGCGCTGCAGCAGGTCGAGGAGCTGCCGGTTGTCTCCTGCGATGAAATCGGCCAGGTCGGCCTGTGGCGCCAGTTCCACCGGCAGGGGCAGCTGGCGGGTCATGCCAGCCGGGCCGCCAGCAGGGCCAGACGCTTGCCCTGGGCCTTGCACAGGGCCTTTTCTTCTTCTGAAAGGGGCAGGTTGCTGTCACTGCCCGCCAGGTGGGAGGGGCCATAGGGCGTGCCGCCCGTGGTGGTGGTGAGCAGTTCCGGCTCGGAATAGGGCAGACCACAGATGATCATGCCATGGTGCAGCAGCGGCAGCATCATGGACAGGAGCGTACTTTCCTGGCCACCGTGCAGGGAACTGGTGGATGTGAACACGCCCGCGGGTTTGCCCATGAGGGCGCCGCCCAGCCACAGGCCGCTGGTGCCATCGAGAAAGTATTTCATGGCGGCAGCCATGTTGCCGAAGCGGGTGGGGCTGCCCAGGGCCAGGCCGGCGCAGTGCTTCAGCTCGTCGAGCTCGACGTAGGGCGGGCCGCTGTCGGGCACGGGAGGGGCCGTGGCCTCGCTGACGCCGGACACCTCGGGTACGGTGCGCAGCAGGGCTTCCATGCCGCCTTCTTCCACACCCCAGATCGGAAGAGCGTCGT
>DRLF01000424.1 GCA_011051425.1 Thiolapillus brandeum
AGCACATCGAACTCCTGGATTGCCTGCAGCTGGCCGATAAAAGTTACCTGCTGGCCCAGGATCAGGAATTTCTGCACCAGTTCGGATTCAAATCCAAGACCCAGGCCGACCAGGCCATCCGCGCCATGGAATCCCTGCGCAACAATCTGGCCCACGGACAATCCATCACCACCCAGGACTGGCCCCAGATCGTTCGCATGAGTCAGCGCTTTCTGGCAGGGAATCAGGATTGATATGGCTGCCCGGACATTCAAGGACCACTTTTCCGAAGCGTCCGGCAACTACAGCCGCTACCGCCCTGACTATCCAGCAGAACTCTTCGAGTGGCTGGCCTCGGTTTCCCGGCAGCACGGGACAGCCTGGGATTGCGCCACCGGCAATGGTCAGGCGGCCCTGCTGCTGGCGGACTTTTTTAACAGGGTTATCGCTACCGACGCCAGCAGCTCACAAATCGAAAACGCGGTAAAGAAGCGTAGCGTTCATTATCGGGTGGCAACGGCCGAAGACAGCGGCATAGCGGCCGGATCCGTCGATCTTGTCACCGTGGCCCAGGCTTTTCACTGGTTCGACAGCAAAGCCTTTTCCCTGGAAGTCGACAGAGTCCTGAAGGATGCGGGCATTCTGGCCATCTGGACCTACAATCTGCTATCCGTGTCGAAAGAGATCGACACGATCGTATACCATCTCTACAAAACCACCCTGAAAGACTGCTGGGCCTTTGAAAGAACCCAGGTGGAAAACGGCTATCGGGACGTGCGCCTGCCCTTCGGTGAAATCGATACACCGGACTTGAGCATGTCCACCCAATGGGACCTGTCCCAGTTCATCGGCTACCTGTGCACCTGGTCAGCGGTCAAAAAATATGAAGCCGAGACCGGCAGAAATCCTGTCGAGGAATTGCATGGGCAGATCCGGGAAGCCTGGGGCAGCCCGGACCGGCGGCGAGCCATCAACTGGCCCCTGAGCGTCCGGGCTTGGAAAAAATCTTGCGCATTCACCTGAAGCCGGCTCCGAAATCAGTTGCACAAGCTTATTTGCGCTTGCGCGCAGCCACCCGCAGGCGCAGTGCGTTGAGCTTGATGAAGCCTTCCGCGTCTTTCTGATCGTAAGCACCTTCATCGTCATCGAAGGTGGCGATGGCCTCGTCGAACAGGCTGTTGCTCTCGGACTTGCGCCCGGCCACGATGACGTTGCCTTTGTACAGCTTCACCCGCACCACGCCGTTGACCACTTCCTGGGTCTGGTCGATGAGCGCCTGCAGGGCCTCGCGCTCCGGGGACCACCAGAAGCCGTTGTAGATCATCTTGGCGTAGCGTGGCATGAGTTCGTCTTTGAGATGGGCGGCCTCGCGGTCCAGGGTCAGAGACTCCATGGCGCGGTGGGCTTTGAGCATGATGGTGCCCGCAGGGGTTTCGTAACAGCCCCGGGACTTCATGCCCACGAAGCGGTTCTCCACGATGTCGTCCCGGCCCACGCCGTTCTCGCCACCGACCTTGTTCAGATATTCCATGACTTCGGAAGCGGACATGGGCCTGCCGTCGATGGCCACGATATCGCCCTTCTCGTAGGTCAGTTCCACGTAGGTCGGCTCGTCCGGCGCCTTTTCCGGGGAAACCGTCCAGCGCCACATGTCTTCCTCGGGTTCGTTCCAGGGATCTTCCAGGATGTCACCTTCGTAGGAAATGTGCAGCAGGTTGGCGTCCATGGAATAGGGCGATTTCTTGCCCGCCTTGGCGAAATCCACGTCGATACCATGCTCGGCAGCGTAGTTCATGAGCTTCTCCCGCGACAGCAGATCCCATTCCCGCCAGGGTGCAATGATCTTCACGTCCGGCATCAGGGCATAGGCGCCCAGCTCGAAACGCACCTGGTCGTTGCCTTTACCTGTGGCACCGTGTGAAATGGCATCGGCACCCGTGTCCTGTGCGATTTCCACCAGCCGTTTGGCAATGAGGGGGCGGGCAATGGACGTGCCCAGGAGATATTCGCCTTCATAGATGGCATTGGCGCGGAACATGGGAAAGACATAGTCCCGGGCGAACTCCTCGCGCAGATCCTCGATGTAGATCTCCTTGATGCCCATGGCCTTGGCCTTGGCGCGCGCAGGCTCCACTTCCTCACCCTGGCCCACATCGGCAGTGAAAGTGACGATTTCACAATCGTATTCATCTTCCAGCCACTTCAGAATCACGGAAGTATCCAGACCGCCCGAATAGGCCAGCACCACCTTGTTTACCTTATTTTTCGACATTTCAAACCACCTGCACAATTCATAGGAAGCAATGAACCCGCGAACCGCGTCATGGACGCAGAAAACGGCATCGGTGCGGCTCCTTTCGTCACCACATCCTGCGATTGAAAACCCTGTTTATGACAATAAACGCTAAATTATACCTGCTCCACCCCGTTTCAGGATAAAATTAGCGTTTTTTTCGCGGAGTACCCCATGCGCACATCCCAGTTTCCCCTGCAGACGCTGAAGGAAACCCCGGCCGACGCCGAGATCCCCAGCCACCGTCTGATGCTGCGTGCGGGCCTGATCCGCAAGCTGGCATCGGGCCTGTATGTGTGGCTGCCCCTGGGGCTGCGGGTATTGCGCAAAGTGGAACGCATCGTACGCGAGGAAATGGACAGCTCCGGCGCCCTGGAGCTGTCCATGCCCGTGGTCCAGCCCGCTGAACTGTGGCAGGAATCCGGTCGCTGGGAACAGTATGGTCCCGAGCTGCTGCGTTTCCGCGACCGTCACAACCGCGAATTCTGCCTCGGCCCTACCCACGAGGAGATCATCACCGACCTGGCGCGCAACCAGCTCAAGAGCTATCGCCAGCTGCCGGTGAACTTCTACCAGATCCAGACCAAGTTCCGCGATGAGATCCGCCCCCGCTTCGGTGTCATGCGCGCCCGGGAATTCCTCATGAAGGACGCCTATTCCTTCCATGTGGATCAGGATTCCCTGCAGCAGACCTACGACCTGATGCACGCTACCTACAGCCGCATCTTCAGCCGCTGTGGCCTGGACTTCCGGCCCGTGGCCGCGGATACAGGTTCCATCGGCGGCAGCGGCTCCCACGAGTTTCACGTACTGGCGGACGCCGGCGAGGATGCCATCGCCTTCTCCACGGAAAGTGATTATGCCGCCAACGTGGAACTGGCCGAGGCTCTTCCCACCGTCAATGAACGTCCTGCGCCATCGAAAGAGATGGAGCTGGTGGACACGCCGAATGCCAAAACCATCGCCGAACTGGTGGAACAGTTCGGCCAGCCCGTCGAGCAAACGGTGAAGACCCTGGTGGTGGAAGCCGCCGAAGGCGGTCTCATCGCCCTGCTGGTGCGCGGTGATCATGAGCTCAACGAGATCAAGGCAGAGAAGCTGCCCCAGGTGGCTTCCCCTCTGCGTTTTGCCACGGAAGAGGAAATCCGCGAAGCCGTTGGCGCCGGTCCCGGCTCTCTGGGGCCGGTGAACCTGCCTGTCCCCATCATTGCCGACCGTTCCGTTGCCGTGCTGGCGGACTTTTCTGCCGGCGCCAATATCGACGGCAAGCACTATTTCGGCATCAATTGGGAAAGGGATCTGCCCCTTCCCGAAATTGCAGACATCCGCAACGTGGTGGAAGGCGACCCCAGTCCCGACGGCAAGGGCGTGCTCACCATCGCCCGGGGCATCGAAGTCGGCCACATCTTTCAGCTGGGTACCAAATACAGCGAAGCTCTGAACGCCACGGTGCTGGACGAAAACGGCAAGGCCGTAACCATGACCATGGGCTGCTACGGCATCGGCGTTTCCCGCGTAGTGGGCGCCGCCATCGAACAGCACCACGATGACAAAGGCATCATCTGGCCCCGGAGTATTGCGCCTTTCAGCGTGTCACTACTGCCGATGCAGATGAAGAAATCCGAGAAAGTCCGCAATGCCGCGGAAAAACTCTATCAGGACCTGCTGGCCGCAGGCATCGACGTGCTTTTCGACGACCGGGATCAGCGTCCCGGTGTCATGTTCGCCGATCATGAACTCATGGGCATTCCCCTGCGCGTGGTGGTGGGCGAGCGCAGCCTGGACAAGGGCGAGGTGGAGTTCCGCGTCCGCAGCGCCGACGAAAACGAGATGATTTCCCTCGAGAACATCGTGTCCCACATCCAATCACTTCTGGAAGAATAAAACCTAATGGAACGTAAAAACGCCTACGACAA
>DRLF01000425.1 GCA_011051425.1 Thiolapillus brandeum
AGCTCTTGCTGTAGAATGACTACAGCGGCGAGCTGATGCCTTGCTGGCGAACAGTGCATCACGGCTGAGCGTCATCTATATGGGTGCCGGGTTAATAATCAGCTCGCAGAAGCGCGCATACGGGTACCGTGCACCAGGGACAAAGTGATTTCCTCCGGACTGAGAGTGCGGGGGAACAGGGTGCCTGATATTTTGGCACCGCCAATACTTGCGCCATCCAGCAGGGTGTCGGACAAGTCGAGTCCGCGCAGATCGGTGCGGCGCAGGTGGCAGTCACGCATGTCCAGATTTCCGGCCTGCATTTCCCTAAGATCGACGCCGCAAAGGTCGGCACCGCGAATGCTGGGGGATTCCACCTGTTTCACCGCCTGGTTGAACGCACCGAGCTCACCGTTGCAGAGAAGTTGTACCAGTTTGTGTTGAGCGTCGTTTGGCATCCTAATATTCCCTCACCGGGTTAATAAATCCCTCAGTTTACCGTCGGATTCAGTCCGGGCAGCAGGTGTTTGTCAGCAGGCTGGCGACAGTTGCGGAACCGGATGGGGAAAAGCCGTGGTTTGATCTGGCGGGTGAATTCCGCTTTCCATTCGTTGAAGGAAGCAAGGGACTTGCCGCCATATACCGCCGTGTCCAGCTCCGCCATGAGTTGAGCAACCTTTTGTGGATTGGCAGCCGGATGGCAGCGGGCAATGCTTTGACCCAGAGTCTGCAGGTCTGAATTGGGACGTACGCCCAGGTGTTTTGCCGCCAGGATCTGCAGCGCCGGTCCCCAGGTGCCGGGGTCGTCTTCCTTGTCCACCGCTCTGAGGCAGTACCACAATTTCCACGAGACAGGCAGCTGCCGGCCGATCCAGGTCCGCAACCGATGGAAATGGCGTCGTGGCGAAAGGCGACGCCCCAGTGCTGCCAGTGGCTGATAGGCCTCACCGAGCCCGCGCCTGAGCTGGTTTGCAATCCAGCCGCCCACGGGGTTGCGGCCACTGCCGAACAGCATTTTCACCCAGCCGGCCAGCATCAGCAGAATGACCAGCACCAGAGGTACCCAGAACAGCAGGCTATTGCCTTCGGGCAGGCTGAAGAATGAATCCTTGCGTTCGCCGCCGGCATCGGGCGACCCCTGAACCTGAAACTGTTTTACGGGAAGCAGGGCTGTAGCCGCTTTGCCGCTGCGCAGGTTCCACCACTGCAGGGACAGGGCCGGCAGATTGAGATTGCCACCATAGCGGGGCACCAGCGTGAATTTCTCGATCTTGTTGCCCAGGAGATCGAGGCCGTCGGCGGAAATCTTTCCGCTGGTGGTGACTTCGCCTGGGTAGATGTAGAAGTCATCGCTGCGGAGTTGGGAGGCGATGCTCGGTAACTGTGTACCTACGGCGCCCACAGCCGAGGTGACGATCTCGATTTCCACCGGCTCTCCAGCCTTGACCCGGGTGCTGTCCGGCAGGTGGGCATCGATGCGCAGATCGTACAAAGGGAGCCAAGGCTGAACCCCGGGCTGGGCGGGCTGAACATAGAGAGCATTGCCATGTTCGGCCACCACATTGAAAGAAGTACCGTTGTTGTATTTTCCTGTAACGTTGATGCCCGGGAGGAAAATTTCTCCCTCGCGCAGGGGAATCAGCAGATAGGTGTATTCCGTGACCAGCTTGTGACCGGATGTGCCGCTGGCGCTGTAATTGGCCGGTTCACCCAGCTGGCGAAAGACCACTGAATCAGACTGGGGTGGTTGTGGGGCAGCTTCCTTGAGGTTTCCGTCGCTGTTGATGCGTACCCTGTAGATAAGGTTCTGTTGCACCATGGGACGGCGTTCACTCAGGGTGGTCTCCACGCTGGGCGGACTCATGGGAGCTGGTTTCTTCTGGTAGGGCTGCTGATTGTTGCCGGAACGGTAGCTGTAGGAGAACTGCCGTGAGTAGCTGGTTGGCGGTGTGCCTGAATACTGCTGCTTTGGCGGTGGTCGAAAGCGCGTCGGGGGATAATAGGCGCCGCCGGGGTAAGTGCGGGGCTGCTGTGTGCTTCCCTGCTGGGTGACCGGCATGGCGGGTGGTGGTGCGAATCCCGGTGGGTAATAACCGGCACCCGGTGCTGAATGAACAGAAAATGTTGCCAGCAGGCCCGCAAGCAGGGGCAATGAGAGTTTGAGGGAAAAGGTTGTGCTTTTTCTATACTGCATCTTTACGATACTAGCCCACGCAGGTCACGGTAACAAGAACCCGAGGGTTTTTCTGGGTATTCACTAGAGGAAGCGCTGATTTATTCATGAACTCGAATCTTGCACCTGAAATGTCCGCTAACTGTGTCGCCTACAGGGATGTAGACGAGGGGCGTGAGCTGGGAGCGGAAGCTTTGAAGTTCTTGCTAATAGCTTGCTATTAGCTGCGAACTTCGCCGTGTTCTCGAACATTTCGGGCACAATCTGCTTCGTCCAGAATAGATCAGCGCTTCCCTAGGGTGTGAATCGTTCAGTTTGTGTATAATAGCGCGTTCACTGGGCATCAGGGGGATTGGTGTGCCTTTCGCCTGAGTTTACGCTAGTTAAAATTATCCAGTGATTTCAATGGCCTGAGGGCTTTTGAGGCGGCGCTGCCGCCATGCGAAAGTGGCGGAATTGGTAGACGCGCTGGATTTAGGTTCCAGTGGGGCAACCCGTGGGAGTTCAAGTCTCCCCTTTCGCACCAGACAAGGTGGGCGCTATCCGTGGGGGAGCGTCCTTGACTATTAACAGACAGACAACACTGTCGGAGAATGTTTCAATGCAAGTATCTGTTGAATCGGGTGAGGGCCTGGTAAAGCGTCTATTGGTTAACCTGCCTGCAGACAAAGTAAATGAACTGGTTGATGCCAAGCTGAAGGAAGCGGCCCGAACCGTGCGCATGGATGGTTTTCGTCCCGGCAAGGTGCCCATGCGTGTGGTGAAGCAGCGTTATGGCGAGCAGGTCAAACAGGATGCTTACGGCGAACTCATTCAGTCCAGTTACTACGAGGCGGTAACCCAGGAAAACCTGAAGCCCGTGGGCGATCCCAGTATTGAACTGCGCGAAGACGAAGCTGACGGTGGTCTGGCCTACACCGCGACTTTCGAAGTCATGCCCGAGATCGAGGTGGCTGATCTGACCGCCCTGGAAATCAAGCGTCCTGTCACCGAAGTGGTGGATGCCGATATCGACAACATGATCGAAAAGCTGCGTCAGCAACGTACCGAGTGGACAGATGTGGATCGCGGCGCGCAGAATGATGACCGCGTCACCCTGGATTTTACCGGCCTCATGGACGGTGAAGCCTTTGAAGGTGGTACCGCCAGCGATATTCCCCTGGTATTGGGTTCCGGTACCATGATTCCCGGCTTCGAGGAGGGTCTGTTGGGCGCCAAGGCAGGTGACAAGCCTGTGCTGGAACTGAAATTCCCGGAAGACTACCGCGTGGAGAATCTTGCGGGCAAGGATGTTACCTTCGAAGTGGAAGTCAAGACGGTTGCCGAACCCAAATTGCCCGAACTGGACGAGGAATTCGTCAAGTCCATGGGTGTTGAAGACGGGACGGAAGAAAGCCTGCGCAACGAGATCCGTGAAAATATGGAACGCGAAGTGCGTCAGAAGGTAAAGGGCCGCACCAAGGAGCAGGTGATGGATGCCCTGCTGGCAGCCAACGAATTCACTGTGCCGGCAGCCATGGTATCCCAGGAAGCTGCTGCCCTGAAGCAACAGACCCAGCAGGAAATGGCGCAGTCCGGCCAGCAAAGTACCGTTGATCTGCCTGTCAGCGTTTTTGAGCCCCAGGCGGAGCGCCGGGTGAAACTGGGACTGCTGGTTGGTGAAATCATGCGCAAGAACGAGATCGAAGTCGATCAAGCGCGCGTGGATGAAGCTATTGCCGAACAGGCTTCCACCTTCGAAAACCCCCAGGAAATCATCGACTGGTACAAGGAGAACGCCCAGGCGCGTGCTTCTGTAGAGAACGTGGTGCTGGAAGATCAGGTGGTTGACATGATTCTCGATCAGGCCAAGGTGGAAGAAGAACAACTGTCCTTCGATGAATTGCTGAACAATCAGAATCAGGCTTAATCAGAGAGTAATTACATGCATGACAATCATCCGGCAGGCCATTTGAATCCCATGAACCTGGGATTGATACCCATGGTCGTTGAGCAGACCCCCCGGGGAGAGCGCTCTTACGACATCTATTCACGTCTTCTCAAGGAACGCGTGGTCTTCTGCGTGGGGCCGGTGGAGGATCACATGGCCAATCTGATCGTGGCGCAGCTGCTGTTCCTCGAATCGGAAAATCCGGACAAGGATATCCACCTGTATATCAACTCGCCAGGCGGCTCCGTGACCGCAGGCATGGCGATCTACGACACCATGCAGTTCGTGCGGCCTTCCATCAGCACCATGTGTATCGGCCAGGCTGCCAGCATGGGTGCTGTCCTCCTCACAGGAGGGGAGAAGGGAAAGCGTTTCTGCCTGCCCAATTCCCGCGTCATGATCCACCAGCCTCTGGGCGGTTTTCAGGGGCAGGCCACCGATATCGAGATACACGCACGCGAAATTCTGCTGATTCGTGAAAAACTCAACAAGATTCTTGCTCACCACACCGGGCAGTCTCTTGAAACCATTGGGGAAGATACGGAGCGGGACAACTTCATGGGCGCGGAAGAATCACGGGAATACGGCCTTGTCGATGAGGTGCTGGGTGAGCGTGGTGAGGCGGATGATTCCGAGTAATGCAGCTGCTGCCATAATCATCCTGTTGGTCAGAGAGTCGGTCATTTCCCGGGAGATGGCCGGCTTTTTTGTTTTGCTGAGAACACACACGCTATTTTCGGGGTTGCTATCCTCTATTGATGGGATATTATTGAATACGGACTGCAGGATTGAATTTCCAGGATATTGAGTATGAGTGAAAATAACGACGGTAAAGGCGAAGACGGCAAGCTGCTGTATTGCTCATTTTGCGGCAAAAGCCAGCATGAAGTGAGGAAGCTGATCGCCGGCCCTTCTGTTTTTGTCTGCGATGAATGCGTGGAGCTGTGCAACGATATTATCCGTGAGGAAATGGAAGAAAGCGCGGAAGGTCCTGCCAGCAAATTGCCTACGCCGCATGAAATCAAGGAAGGTCTGGACAATTACGTCATCGGGCAGGATCAGGCCAAGCGGGTGCTTTCCGTTGCGGTTTACAACCACTACAAGCGTATGGATGCGCCCACAGGCAAGGACGAGGTGGAAATCGCCAAATCCAATGTCCTGCTCATAGGCCCCACGGGCTGCGGCAAAACCCTGCTGGCAGAAACCCTGGCACGCATGCTCAACGTCCCTTTTACCATCGCGGATGCAACCACTCTCACCGAAGCGGGCTATGTTGGCGAGGACGTGGAAAATATCATCCAGAAGCTGTTGCAGAAGTGTGACTACGATGTGGAGAAGGCCCAGACAGGTATAGTCTATATCGATGAGATCGACAAGATCTCGCGCAAGTCCGACAACCCGTCCATAACCCGTGACGTGTCCGGGGAAGGGGTGCAGCAGGCACTGCTGAAGCTTATCGAAGGCACCATTGCCTCCATCCCACCCCAGGGCGGACGCAAGCATCCACAGCAGGAATTCCTGCAGGTGGATACCAGTAAGATCCTGTTCGTGGTTGGCGGGGCTTTCGCCGGTCTGGACAAAGTGATCCGCAACCGTTCGGAAAAAGGCGGCATCGGTTTTTCCGCAGAGATCCGCACCAAGGACGAAACGCGCAGCGTTGGTGAACTGCTGCGGGATGTAGAGCCGGAAGATCTGGTGAGTTACGGTCTGATTCCCGAATTTGTCGGTCGTCTGCCCGTAGTC
>DRLF01000426.1 GCA_011051425.1 Thiolapillus brandeum
CACGCCGCGGCATGTGGGATTACGTGTTCTTCATCGATGTGGACGGGCACAAGGATGAACCCCATGTCGCCCGCGCCCTGGCCGCCTTGGAAGCCAGGGCGGGAATGTACAAGGTTCTGGGTTCCTATCCCAAGGCGGTACTCTAGCCCGAATATTTCACCCGGTCGCTGGAAAAATATTCCAGCTTACTGTATTCATGGAGAATGTTGGAATATTAGCAAAGTACAATATGTAGCCGGGCATCGCTGAACGCGCCCTCGCACCGTTCTCGCCGTCCATCTGCGGTATTTGCTCAATCATCAATAGCTTGGGCTATTGATTCAATCGCAAATCCGCACCTGAACGCCGATCCCGGTACGATCATCGCGTTCCCGGGTGAAACATTCGGGCTAGCCCGAATACTTACGGTACTTCTAACTGGATGTTGAAAAAGCCCCTCCATGGACTTTTTCAACCACGGAAGCGGAAAGCGGTGGTTTTCAACAGGCTGCCAGCAGGCAGCGGCATCAGGCTACCAGGGATAGAAAGGACAAGCCTCCCTCGCCATAGTCGGAAAAGCTTACGTTGAAATCCGCCGTGGCCACGGGTTCCTGCACCAGTTCCTGCACTTTTTCCGGTAATGCCTCCGGTGATTCGTAAAGGGTGAGCAGCCGCAGATGGGGGCTGTCGCTGTTCATCAGCAGGCGCGAGCAGATGTTCATGATTTCGTGAACATTGCCGATCATGATTTCGGAAAAATCACCGTTCTGGGCGCACTCCTTGGCCGTTCCCAGGGGAATTTTGGTGAGGGAGGCGCCGGCAAATGCAGTGAAAGCATGGTCCATTGCACAGGTGGCAACGGGGGCATCTTCATCGTCCACATAGAGCGCAACCAGTGATTTGCTTCCGGGGCTGGCGTATACAGGATTGCCGGGAGCAGCCTTCAGGCCACTTCCGTACATCATGGCCAGCATCTGCTGCAGCTCGATGGGTTTGGGTAGTGGGATACTGGACACGGTATTTCTCCTAGTTGATATAAGGATTCAGCTTTTCCTGGAAGGATTCCGGGGTGAAGGGCTTGGCGATGAGGAAATGCGCGCCCAATTCGGCTGCCCGTTCGCGCATCTCTTCCGATGCCTCGGTGGTGACGAAACCGAACTTGAGCTTGAAGCCTTCATCCTTCAAGGTTTCCAGAAGTTCCGGGCCGGTCATGTTGGGCATGTTCCAGTCACAGAGCACCAGGTCCGGTGTTTCCTGCTGGATGGCTTCCAGCGCCTTGGCTCCATCAGCCGCCTGGGTAATGTTGTGACCGCCATAGCCGGCTTCTCTGAGGGTTTTCATGACGATGAGGCGCATTGCCAGGCTGTCGTCTACTACCATGATGTTCATCGTGTTCTCCTTTGTTGTTGATCAAAAGTGTTTGCTGCCGGGGCAGCGTGAAGTTGTTGCACGGCACGTCGGGGCGGCCTGGTGCGCCTGGCGGCTTGCTGCATGTACAGCAAGGCGGATGGGATTTTTTCCAGGGGCAGAATTTGCTCCGCCGCGCCCTGTTTGACTGCCGCGCCAGGCATGCCCCAAACCACGCTGCTGTCTTCGTCCTGGGCAATGGTCCTGGCGCCGGCTTCCCGCATTTCCAGCAGGGAACGGGCGCCGTCGTCTCCCATGCCGGTGAGGATCACACCTGTGGCTTTCTTGCCGGCGACCTGGGCCACGGAACGAAACAGCACGTCCACCGAGGGCTTGTGCCGGTTGACGCGGGGACCGTCGCTCAATTTGCAGTAATAGCCGCTGTTGTCCCTGGCCACGAGCAGGTGATAAGCGCCGGGTGCGATATACACGTTGCCCGGCTCTATTCTCTGGCCATCCCTGGCTTCGTGAACCAGCAGCCGGGACAAACGGTTCATGCGCTGTGCAAAGGCGGTGCTGAAACCTGGGGGAATGTGCTGGGTGATGACCATGGCAGGCATATCCTCCGGCAGTTCCACGAGCACGTCCCGAATGGCTTCCGTGCCCCCTGTGGATGCGCCGATGGCGATGAGGGGAGGAAGGCCTGCCGCCAGAGGTTTTGCTGACCCAGAGGGGATGATGGCGTCCACGCTTTGTTTTTCTTCCACGGACAAGGAGACAGCCGGGTGTTTGCGGGCGGCGCGGGTATTGGCCCGGGCCGCCATCTTGACTTTACGGATGATCTCCTGGCTGACTTCTTCCAGGGAGGCGGCAAAGTCTCCCTGGGGCTTGCTCACGAAGTCTATGGCACCGAGTTCCAGGGCCTCCAAGGTGACTTCAGCGCCCTTGGTCGTCAGGGAGGAAACCATGACGACCGGAAGGGGATGGAGGCGCATGAGATTTTTCAGGAAGGCGATGCCGTTCATCTTGGGCATCTCCACGTCCAGGGTGAGGACGTCGGGATGCAGTTTCTTGATCTTCTCCCGGGCGATATAGGCATCCGCGGCGGAACCAACGACTTCGATTTGAGGGTCCTGCTCCAGGATGCGCTTGAGCATGTTCCGCACCAGGGCGGAGTCATCGATGATAAGAACGCGTATGCTCATGGCTGGGATTCTCCTGAAGTGGCTCAGTGTTTCTTCCGGTAAATGGATTGTCCGATCAGGGAAAACCTGTCCGTGAGATCCATGGGGCTTTCGGAATGACCGATGAACAAGTGGCCCTGGTTCACCAGAATGCCGGCAAACCGTTCAAACAGCTTTTTCTGGGTTGGCTTGTCGAAATAGATGAGAACATTGCGGCAGAAGATCAGGTCAAATGGGCCTTTCATGGGCCAGGTATGCATTAGATTGAGCTTGCGAAAGGTGACCAGCTCCCGTACCTGTGGCTGGACTCTTGCCTTGCCTTCGTTGATGCCAACACCCTTCTGGAACCATTTTTGCAGGCGCTTTCCCAGCACCTGCCGAATGTTTTTCTGTTCATAGATTCCTGCGCTGGCTTTGGCCAGCACATCGGAATCCAGATCGGTAGCCAGAATGCGCAGGTCCCAGTTATGGATGTCCGGAATGTTCTCCAGCAGGACCATGGCCACTGTGTAGGCTTCTTCTCCCGTGGAGCAGCCAGCGGACCATATTTTGATGCGCCTGCTTTCCCGGTTCTTCTTCAGCAGCTCTGGCAGCAGGTCCTTACCCAGGTAGTCGAAATGATGGGCTTCGCGGAAGAACGCAGTGAGATTGGTGGTGACGGCATTGGTAAAGGCTTCCAGCTCATCTCCCTGCCCGTCTTCGATGAGACGGCAGTAGGCGCCAAAGCTGTGCAGTCCGAGCGCACGGAGTCTCCTGGACAGGCGGCCATAAATGAGATCCCGGCGGTTGTCCGCCATGCGGATGCCCGTGTGCTGATACACCAGCTCTCTAAGGCGGTCGAAGTCCCGGTCGGTGAATTCAAATCCCTGTTGGGCCTGTGCTTGCGCGGTGTTTCTCATGGTTGTGTCTCATCCATTGACAGTTCTTTCCTGATCCCCGCCAGGGCAGCGGCATCTTTCAGGGCGGTGCTGACCGCCTGCCACTGGCAGTGAACGCCTTTGTGGCTGGCGGTTTGCAACGTGGCCAAGAGAAGCTGCAGGGATGCGCCGTCCACGCTTTTCACCTCGGCGCCATCCAGGAGCAGGCCTTGGTCAGCCGTGAGGGCTTTGCGAAGCGCCACGGCCAGCTCTGGGAGCACGTCCAGACTCAGGTGCGGCGGCAGGGAAATGCTGGGCTCGACGCCGTTCATGGTCAGAATTCATCCCATACGTCATCGGCGCCAACCGCCTGCAGCCGGGGACGGCTTACAACACGCTGCGCGGGCGGCTCGGTAGCTGGAGCCTGGCTGGCAGCCGCTCCTGTTTCCTTCTCCAGCTCCTCCAGCAGGGAGACGATTTGGTCAGAGTAACGTTCCACCCGGTTGTACACGGATTCAGCTTTCTTGCTGTCTCCTGACTGTTTGGCCTGGATGACCTGCTTGATGAGGGTATGCATTTCGGCATGTATCCTTTCCAGTTCCTGCATCTTTCTCATGCCGCCATGTTGGGGCATGCCGGTGCTGTACAGCCACTTGCCCAGGTCGCAGTCGTGATGGGACACGGCTTCTTCCTCCTGCATGCTCTCTTCACCGTCGAGGAAGGCCCGAAGGCGGGTTTTCCAGAGCTTGTGCCGGGTGCGGGCATTGGCGAAGTCCAGCTCGGCAGGCGCCTGGTGGCCAGACCAGGGGCGGTCCGCGGAACGGCGCTCCACGCCGTCTTGGTGGCTGTTGGCGCCATCGGTCTTGAAGAAGGAAATCAGTTCTCCCAATTCCTTGGCCTGCTCGTCCATCATCTGACTGGTTTGGGCGGCCTCTTCCACCAGGGTGGCGTTTTGCTGCGTCACCTCATCCATTTGCGAGACGGCCTGGTTGACCTGATCTATGCCCGCGTACTGCTCGGAGCTGGCCGCCGCGATCTCGGCGATGAAGTCATTCACTTTCTTGACCGAGGAAACGATTTTCTCCAGCGTCTTTCCAGACTGGTCTACGAGATCTGATCCTTCTCCCACCTTGTTCACGCTGTCCTCGATGAGTTCCTTGATCTCCTTGGCCGCCGTGGCGCTGCGCTGGGCCAGATTGCGCACCTCGGTGGCGACCACGGCAAATCCCCGACCCTGTTCGCCAGCGCGGGCGGCTTCCACCGCGGCGTTCAGGGCCAGCAGGTTGGTCTGGAATGCAATATCGTCTATCACGCTGATGATGGCGGCGATCTTTTTGCTTGAATCGGTGATTTTCTCCATGGCCGTGATGGTGTTCTGAATCACGGTGCCGCCGTCCACTGCCTGATTCAGGGTGACGCCCGCCAGTTCGCTGGCTTTGCGGGAGTTGTCCGCGTTCTGGCGTACCGTGGAGGTGATCTCTTCCATGCTGGAGGCGGTCTCCTCCAGGTTCGATGCCTGAAGTTCCGTGCGGCGGGCCAGGTCCGCATTGCCTTCAGCGATCTCCTGGGATGCATGTTCCACGGCATCGGCGCTGGTGCGGATGCTGCCGATGACGCGGTTGAGATTGGAAATCGTGGTGTTTACGTCGTCTTTGAGGCGTGCGAAAGAACCTTCATATTCCGTGGTGATGGTCTTGTCCAGCTCACCCCGGGCGAGGGCGCCGAGCACGCTGGCGGTGTCGTTGATGACCTGCTCGAGAATCTGCATGAGTTCGTTAACGCTTCCACCAAGCTTTCTGTAGAAACCTTCCTTGCCCTCCAGGCTCACGCGTTCGGTGAGGTTGCCGATGAGAGCGTTGTCAACGATGCCCTGGATTTCCCGTTCCACGGCCACCTCGCTGGTGCGGTCCAGCCATTCAACCACAGTGCCCAGACGTTCACCCTGGTCGTTGATGATGGGATTGGCCGTCAGGCGCAGGAAGCGTCCGCCCAGCTCGATATCTGTCGTAAAGGACTCTTGCAGTCTTTCCATCATGCCCCGCTGATGAGCTGGGTTCTTGTGGAATACATCGACATTGGCGCCCATGAGCTTGCTGCTGTCGAACTCGGGCAGCTCCTTGCGGATATCGTCTTCTGCGTTGCGCATCATCTCCTTGACGGCATCGTTGAGATAAATGATGTTGAGGTCCTGGTCGGCGATCATGACGTTGGCGCTGACGCTGCGCAGGGCCTCCTGGACGCGGCTCAGGGAGTTGGCTTGCTGACGGATCTCGTTTACCTCGTATCCCAGGCGAATCTGGGCGGACTGGATGTTCTGTATCAGCTTGCCCAGTTCGTCGTCCCGGTGGGTTTCGACCCAGTTGAAATATTCACCATTGGCAATGTCCTGCATGGCGGTAATGGCTTGGGCAATGGGGCGGCTAATATATTTCTTGAGGGCCTGAACCGCGCCGGCAAAGAACAGGGAGACACCGGCGATGGTGGCGGCAAGGATGTAAAGGTCGGTACCCAGGTAGGCCAGCCCGGCAATGCCTACCATGGCGAGTACCGACACGACCAGAAGCAGGTTCAGGTAGCCGGAGCTTCCCAAGTTGCCCAGGGATTGCCTGATCCGCTTGAAACCGGAAGGACGCAGAGAAACCTCGCCAGTGCGCAGTTTCTGGTACAGGGCCTCTGCCTGCTCGATCTCCTGGCGACTGGGTTTGGTGCGTACCGACATATAGCCCGTTACTTGCCCGTGTTCGCGCATGGGCGTGACATTTGCCTTGACCCAGTAGTAGTCGCCATTCTTGCAGCGGTTTTTCACGACGCCTATCCAGGGCTTGTCTGCCTTTATGGTGCGCCACAGATCCTCGAATGCTTCCGGGGGCATGTCGGGATGGCGCACCAGATTGTGATTTCGGCCGACCAGCTCCTCGGAAGTGAAGCCGCTGATCTCGATGAAATCCCGGTTGATGGACCGGATGATGCCTTTTCTGTCCGTGGTTGAGACGATGAACTGTCCGTCTTTCATCACGACTTCATGGTCTGTTACTGGCTCATTGATTTTCATGCTTTGGTTCTCCGTGGAGCTGATAACGTGTCTTGGTGGTCAGGCCGCAGTTTTATCGCCAGTCAGGCTCAGTACGCCATGGACAATGAGTTCGTCCACGTCGAGGAGAATAATCATGCGTTCTCCCATGGTTGCCAGACCGGCCACGGCGGGCCGTTGTGCCGCGTCGCCGATCTCGGGCGCGGGCTGTATGTCCGTGTTCATGATGTTGTGTACTTCCGACACGGCATCCACCACCA
>DRLF01000427.1 GCA_011051425.1 Thiolapillus brandeum
CGGGCGCGCAGGCTCAGACGGCCGAGGGTCAGCAGCAGCACCGGGTCCAGCTCATGGCCCGCCAGCCAGCCCTCGGCACGGGTGAGCGCCGCCGAAGGCTCTGTCAGGTCCAGCAGGCCATACAGGGCAACCAGATCATCGTGCCAATGCTTCTTCAGGGCGGCCCGCAGCAGCTGTTCAGCCTCCTCATCACGCTGACGCTCATGCAGCAGACGGGCGTAATCGCCCAGGATGCGCGACTCCTGGTGCAGACTTCGCGGGATCTTCTGCCAGACACTGTCCAGGCGGCTGTCTTCCATTGCCCGGGCAGCTTCCTGCAGGAGCGCGCGGTATACCTGCACTTCCAGCTCAGCCAGCTGTTCCGGGTTACGGGTGCGGTCCTTCTTCAGCTCCGGCAGCAGCTTGCGCAGCTGCTCCCAGTCACCGACCTGCTGGTACAGCCTTGCCAGCAGGCGCAGCACATAGGCATGTCTGGGCGCCAGCTCACGCAGATGCTTGAGGGTGGCCAGGGCCTGTTCGAACTGCTGATGGGCGATCTGCAGTTCCGCCTGGGTGAGGCCAACGGCCACGTCCGCCGTGGGCATATGCTGGTGCGCCAGACGGATATAGGCATCACGGCGGTCGTCCGAGCCCTGGCGCTGAGCCGCCTGTGCGGCAGAAAGGTAGTTGATGAGGGGCGTATCGGAAAACGCCGCATGGCGCGTGAGCAGCTTTTCCGCCTGTTGCCAGTGGCCTTCGGCCAGCTCCACCAGTCCCTGGGTCAGTGCATGCCTCGCCCGGCGCTGGCGCAGGCGCCGCCGCCAGGTGGACAGGCCGCCCGGCAGGTGAATCAGCCCGAACAGGAAATGCAGCAGGTAATAGAGCAGCCCGGCCGCAACCGTGGCAAGCAGCACCAGCATGGCCAGGCTGAGCTCCACAGACCAGTTGCCCCAGGCCAGAAAGGCATAGCCGCTGTCCTTTTCGATCACCCAGGCCGCCAGCCCGCCCAGCACCAGGAACAGACAGACCTGCAGCAACAGCTTCACTGTGCTGCCTCCTGGGCCTTGCGGATCTGCTGCAGGGCTCGCCGGGTCTGCAGCGCCTTCAGCGACTCGGACAGGTCTGGCAGTTCGGGCTTGAGCTTCACCGCCATCAGCGCCTGGATAGTGGCGCTGGCCTGCTGTCCCGTCCGGTCATCCAGGTGGAAATAACGCTTCAGCCACTCATCGAGGCGCTGTAGGCTTTCCCTGTACAGGCTGTCATCCCCCTGCACCAGGGCCAGCCGCGCCGTTTCCAGCATGAGACCGGCATTCTGCACCAGCAGGGCTTCCTGGCCGCTGGTGAGCAGGGTTTCCACCGGCCGGTCGTGATGGCGGATGCGCACGCTGTTCTGCAGCCCGCGCCACAGGTCTTTCCCGAGCCTGCTAACCGTGCCTTCCGGCTCTGGGGTCTGGGCCGAAGCATCCGCCTTCTGTTCGGCAGAGGCTTCTGCCGCCATCAGCCTGGGCCGCAGCCGGGCAAAGGATGCCTTGAGCGCATCCATCTGCCGCAGCAGGGCCGGCACATCCGGCAACTGCAATCGCTGCAGGTTGTCCATGTCCCGCCGGAGCTGTTCCCTGACGACCTGCCAGCGGGCATCGCCGGTTTCCTCCAGGCGCTGATCCGCCTGCTGCAGGGCCGCCAGGGCGGTGCCTGTATCCCGGGCCAGTTGCAGACGCTGCACGGCGAGCTGCAACAGGTATTCGGCTTCGGCCACCAGCCAGCGTTCATCGGGATTGCCCAGCCGTTTGCGCAGGTCGGCAATGGTGGCCCGCAGTTCCACTTCCCGCTGCTGCATGCGGTTGCGCTCCGCCGTCAGCAGGTCGGCCTGCCTGCGAAGTGCTTCCTGCTGCTGAGCGAGGGATGCTGCCTGTTCGCCGCTGTCACCGGACTGCCGGGCCAGCAGCGCCTGTTGCTTTTCCAGGGCCTGCTGCGCCTGCCGGATACTCTGCTGCAGTTCCTGCTGCACGCGGGCGGTGGACTGGCTGCGCGCGGCCATTCGTTGCAGATCCTGCTGCAGGTTCTGCCAGTAGTGGTAGCTCAATGCGATGGCCGCCGCGGTGACCAGCAATGCCAGCAGGGCGAGCACGGCGGGCAGGCGGCTGGGGCGCGGCAGAGGAACCTCGTCCGCATTCATGTCGATGACAACGGTCTGGTGTTCAGGCTTCTGCTTCATGATGCTTTCGGTTCAGGCTGTCCACGGTCTTGGCCACCACCATGTCGGAGGTGACGTTGAGGGAGGTGCGCGCCATGTCGAGGATACGGTCCACCACCACGATGAGGGCCATGTATTCGATGGGGAGATTGGCCTGGTTGAGGATCACCACCATCATCACCAGGGAGGCACTGGGCAATGCAGCCACGCCCACGCTCAGGGCCACCACGGTAAAGCCCAGCAACAGCTGGTCTCCCATGCTCATGTCGACACCCGCCAGGTTGGCGATATAGAGCACGGCAACGGTGAGATAGGCCGCCGTGCCATCCATGGATACCGTTGCGCCCAGGGGCAGCACAAAACTGGCGGTTTCCTGCTTCACGCCGCCCTTCTCCACGGCGACGCGCATGCTCACGGGCAGGGTGGCGGCGCTGGACGCGGTGGAAAAGGCCATCAGGGGCACTTCCTTGATACGGTTCAGGTATTTCCAGGGATTGATGCGCGCAAACAGAGCCATCACCGCGGGCAGGGTCACCAGGCCATGCACCAGCAGCACCCCCAGCACCAGCAGGATGTATTTCCACAGGTCGATGATGGTCTGCACTCCCTGGTCCGCTACCACGTAACTGATAAGGCTGAACACGCCCAGGGGCGTGAACAGGATCACCCAGCGGGCCAGCTTGAGCATGGCTTCGCTGATACCGGTGAACACGTCCAGCATGGCGCTGTGGTGCTGTTCTTCCAGGTACAGGCTGGCGATGCCGAACAGGATGGCAAACACGATGACCTGCATCATGGAGCCCGTGGCCAGGGCATTGAAAATATTGGTGGGGATGAAGCTGAGCAGCATGGCGCTCAGGGAAAAAGGTGCCACGCCCTTCGCGCGGTCGTAGCTCAGGCCTTCTGCAGAGACCGCTTCACCAATGGGAAAGACATTCATGGCCACGATGGCCAGCAGCACGGCCAGGGCCGTGGTCAGCACGTAGAGCATGATGGTCTTGAGGCCGATGCGCCGCAGCTGCTCCAGCCCGCCCAGTCCGGAAATGGCCACGTAGATGGAAGCGAACACCAGAGGCACCACCAGCATCTTGAGGAAGGCCACGAAGGCCTTGCCCAGCGCTTTCTGCGCCAGGGCCCATTCCGGCAGGAACATGCCGAACAGCACACCCAGTATGATACCGACCACCACCAGACGGTTGGTGGCCTGTTCGCTGGTCAGGTAACGCCAGAAGGGGCTCATGAAAGTTCTTCCCGGATTTCACACAGAGCGTGGAGAATACCACGATCTCCCGCCATATCCGTCACCCAGACTTTGCGGCAACCCAGTTCGAAGGCATGTCCCCCAGTACGCTCGCTGAGTACCACCAGGGGCGTTTCCCGCAGCAGCTCCCTGCCTTGCTCTCCCAGCATCTGCAGGAGGTTGTCGAGCATTTCCGAGCTGGTCACCGTCACTGCATCCACCAGCTGCGTCCAGCCGTGCACCAGGTTGTCTGCGCTGCGCTCGGGAATATGCCGCTCATAGACCTCCGCATAGACGACCGTTGCGCCACGCTTTTCGAGTTCCTGCTTCAACAGCTCACGACCGCCATTGCCACGCACGATGATCACATGCCGGCCCTGCATATCTTGCAGTGCATCGAGGCCCAGCAGGCCTTCGCTGTCGAAACGCTGTTCCGGAATCAGGGTGGCGGGCAGACCGTATTCTTCCAGGGCGGCAGCTGTCGCCCTGCCGATGGCGGCGATCTGCAGGTCCAGGGGCAGCGCTTCCGGAAGCAAAGGGAAAGCATGTACCACGGCATTCACACTGACGAACACAAGCAGGGTATCCGGCGTGATTGCACCGAAGAGCTGGCGGGCTGCTTCGGGCTTGCCGGCCGGCAGGATTTCCATGGCCGGGAAACGCAGGGGACGGCCGTGGGCCGCCTCGATCATCCCGCACAGCTTTTCGGCCTGATCCGCAGGACGGGTGACCAGCACGCTCAATCCGCGCAGATGGCAGCTCATGTGTTCTGATAGAGCTCCCTGAGAATTTCCGCTGCACCGTCATCCAGCAGCCGTTCGGCCAGGGTTGTTCCCAGGCTCTCCGCCGCTTCCACCGGGCCGCGGATCTCGTCGCGAATGATGCGTTTGCCGTCCACGCTGCCCACCAGACCACGCAGCCACAGCTGCTCACCTTCCAGGATGGCATGACCGGCAATGGGCACCTGGCAACCCCCTTCCAGGCGGTTGTTCATGGCGCGTTCGGCCCGCACCCGGATGGCGGTTCCGGCATGGTGCAGGGGGGCGATGAGACTGTTCACGCGCTCATCGTCGGCACGGCATTCGATACCCACCGCGCCCTGACCGATGGCGGGCAGGCTCTGTTCGGGTTCGATGAAAGCACGGATGCGGTCACCGAATTCCAGGCGGATGAGTCCGGCCGCGGCGAGGATGATGGCATCGTATTCGCCGTCGTCCAGCTTGCGCAGCCGGGTGTTCACGTTACCGCGCAGGGGCAGCAGCTCCAGATCCGGCCGGCTGGCCATGATCTGGCTCTGGCGCCGCAGGCTGGAGGTACCCACCTTCGCACCCTGAGGCAGCTCGTCCAGGCTGGCGAAGCGGTTGGAAACAAAAGCATCGCGCGGGTCCTCGCGTTCCATGATCACCGGCAGGTGCAGGCCTTCCGGCAGCTCCACCGGCACATCCTTCATGGAATGCACGGCGATGTCGGCGCTGCCTTCGAGCATGCCCTGCTCCAGTTCCTTGACGAACAGGCCCTTGCCGCCGATCTTTGCCAGGGGCGTGTCCAGGATCTTGTCGCCCTGGGTGCTCATGCCCAGCAGTTCCACCTGTATGCCGGGATGAGCTGCTTTCAGGGCAGCGGCGACATGTTCCGCCTGCCACATGGCGAGAGGGGATTTTCGGGTGGCAATGCGGATGATATCAGGACTCATGAAGGTAATTTCGCGGTTGAAGAATCGGTGCCACAGTATGCCAAAAAACGCCCGGTCAATACAGGCGCCATCTCTTCTCCGAGCCCGCCATGTCATACGCGCTCGAATGCACCGGGCATACCCTGAGTGGATAAGCAGGAGAAAGGGCATGGAACGATTCGGGTGAAACATCAGTCTGAAGAAAACGAAACCCGGGTAAACGACAGAGAGCGCGCAACACTGATTTGTTGATGCATATCTCAAAAGTTCTGGCGGGAAATTGCTAGCGTTGTTGCCGTTGCGCTACAGCGTCACCCGTACACGACAAAGACCAGGACGCCTGACACCGGGGCACAACGGAGGAAAGCGAATGTTTCAGAAATCAGGATACCGCAAGCAGACCAGGGCTGTCTTTCACAGTCTGCTGCTGATACTGGGGATGCAGTCCGCTGCCTGGGCAGATACGGTCACCCGCGGCCCCTACCTGCAGACTGGCAGTGATCAGCAGGTCACCATACACTGGCGCACAGATGTCGACTCCTCGTCCAGAGTCTATTTCGGCACTTCGCCCAGCAGCCTTGACCATACGGCAGAATCCCCCCAAAGCGGCACAGAGCATGTCGTCAAACTGGACGGCCTGTCACCTTTCACCCGCTATTACTACAAGGTACAGGCCGGCTCCACCCGTATCGGCGATACAAGCAACACTTTCGTCACTACCCCCAGTCCGGGAAGCATTCAGCCAGTCAGGGTATGGGTACTGGGTGATTCAGGCACCGCCGACAGCCGGGCAGCCGCGGTGCGGGACGCCTACAAGAACCTGTCGCCGGCCACCCGCACCGATGTGTGGCTCATGCTGGGCGATAACGCCTACAGCAATGGCGAAGACGCCGAATACCAGGATGCCGTATTCGACATGTACCCCGACTTTCTGAAGAGCACCGTGCTGTGGCCTGCCCTGGGCAACCACGATGGTCATACGGCTGATTCGGACACGGAATCCGGCCCCTACTACGACATCTTCGATCTGCCGCGGAACGCTGAAGCCGGCGGTGTTGCTTCCCATACGGAAGCCTATTATTCCTTCGATTACGCCAACATCCATTTCATCTGCCTGGACTCCTACGAAACCGACCGGTCCACCAGCGGTTCCATGCACCAGTGGCTGGAATCCGATCTTTCCGCGACGGGACAACCCTGGATCATCGTATTCTGGCACCACCCGCCCTATTCGAAGGGCTCTCATGATTCAGACACAGACAGCCGCATGACAGACATGCGCGAAAACTTCCTGCCCCTGCTGGAGCAGTACGGAGTGGACCTGGTGCTTTCAGGTCACAGCCATTCCTACGAACGCTCCTACCTCATCGACGGCCATTACGGTACTTCAGATACTTTCGATGCCAGCACCCACCTGGTCGATGGCGGCGATGGCCAGACCGATGGCGATGGCGCTTACAGCAAGAGCGGCGCACCTCACAAGGGTTCGGTCTATGTGGTCGCCGGTTCATCCGGCCAGACCAGCAGCATGCGGGGTACGCATCCGGTGATGATCGCCTCCAGCGCCACCCTGGGTTCCCTGGTGCTCGACATCAACGACAACCGGCTGGATGCCCGTTTCCTCACAGACAGCGGCAGTATCTATGACCATTTCACCCTGCTGAAGAACAATGGCACCACGCCAGCACCCCCGGCAGCACCAGACCAGCTCACCGCTACCGCCGGGGGGCCGGATCGCATCGATCTGAGCTGGCACGACAACGCCGACAACGAGGATGCCTTTGTCCTGGAGCGCTCGCTGGACAAGCAGATCTGGACAGAAACGGCCAGCCTGTCGGCGAACAGCACGGGGCATACCGATACACCCCTGAGCCAGGCAACTACCTACTACTACCGCGTGAAGGCGCGCAACCCGGCCGGCGATTCCGGCTATTCCAATACGGCCAGGGCAACGACAACAGGCGGCTGTGTGGTCAGCAATGGTGCCGCATCCATCACCAACCGCTATTACAGTAACGAGCATGACATCTGCCAGGCGCCGGACCGGGTTTCGGCCGCATCCAACGTCACCGTGGGCACCGATGCCTGGGCAGAATATGTGGCCCCCAGGATCGAACTGGCTCCCGGATTCCATGTGCTGGACGGTGGCCGCCTGACCGTGCGCCAGCCGTAGACACATGCTGCTGACGACCCGCCTGTCCACTACCTGCCTGCTTGCCCTCTATCTGGGCCTGGCCTGCACTCCCGCAGGCGCCCATTCAGGTATCCACGAGCGCATCGAACATGCTACGGAACTGATACACCGGCAGCCGGATGTCCCCGGACTTTACGTGGACAGAGCCTTTCTTTGGGGCGAACACGGCGAATGGAAAGCCGCCCGCAAAGACATGCGTACAGCCGAAAGACTTGACCATGGAAAAAATACCGTAGCCTATTCTCATGCGCTGCTGCTGTGGCAGCAATACCAGGAGCAAGCCTCGCCCGACACGCTACTGGAAGCCTTGCGCCACAGCAATCGCGCCGTCGAGCATGCTCCATCCAACGCCAATACCAACCTGCTGCGCGGGCGTATCCTGCACGCCATGGGCGACCTGGACAAGGCCCTGGTGGATTACCAGGCCGCCATCGACAAGACCCGCAGACCCCATGCCGACCTGTATCTGGAAACAGCCAGGCTATGGCTGGAAAGAGGCCGCCCCGACAAGGCACTTGCCACCCTGGAAGCCTCGGTGACACGGCTGGGGGATGCGACCGTACCCGTCACACGCATGGCCATGGACATCGCCGAGAAACATGACCAGCCCGGCACGGCCCTGGCCTGGTGGTCGCGCCTGCCCGAAGTACTCAGAACGTTGCCCAACGA
>DRLF01000428.1 GCA_011051425.1 Thiolapillus brandeum
CCAGTGTCTTGAGAGATTTCAGCCGGTTGCTTAGGATGATGGCGGCGGGCTCGGCGGCGAACAGCCGCTGCAGCGCGGCTTTCTGGTCTTCGGTGTTCAGGCCGGTGAGATATTTTTTTTCCTTGGGGCCGATGATCTGCACCGGACTGGGATGAATGTAGTTCAGTGGGCCGGCGATGATGGGGTCCGATTTTTCCAGATCGGCGTCGAAAATAATGTTTCCCAGCCCTTTCTTGCCTGCCAGCAGGCGCAGGCGCAGGCGCACCTGCAGGGCATCGAGCAGATCCTTAACTGTGATCTGATGCTGCATCAGGCAGTGGCGGTGGATTGAGCAGGCGCAACACCTGTTCGGCGTTCGTGGCCTGCCTGACCTGGGCGCAGAGCTCGGGCTTGTTGAACAGCTTGGCAAGCTCGGCCAGCAGTTCCAGGTGGGCTTCTGTCGCCTGTTCCGGCACCAGCAGACCGAAAACCAGATCCACGGGTTTGCCATCCATGGAATCGAAGTCGATGCCTTCGCTCAGTTGCAGAAAGGCTCCGGTAGGTTTGTGTATGCCCTTGATGCGGGCATGGGGCAGGGCGATACCGTGGTTCATGCCGGTGCTGCCCAGGCGTTCACGGTCCAGCAGCTTTTCGTAGATGGCCTCTGCCGGTGGCGCGTTGGTGCCCGCTGCCAGTAGCTCAGCGATTACTTCCAGCGCCCGTTTCTTGCTTGCGGCATTGTTGGACAGGCTGATCTGATCCAGCTGCAGTAAATCTTCAGGTAACATGATGTCTGATGAGTTGTGGGAACCTCCCTAACGGTTGTTCGGGAGGTTCCGGCCTGTTGAAGGGCTGCAGCCTGTAGTTGCTGCAATCTCCGGACTATTCCGGCATTTCGGCCATGACGACTTTTGCGCCGTTGCCGCGAGCCCGTTTCTGGATTTTTTCCTTGTGTTTGAGAATCTGCCGGTCAAGTTTGTCCACCAGGCCGTCGATGGCCGCATACATATCCTCTTCGCTGGCCTCGGCGAATACGTCGGCACCGCTGACATGCACGGTGGCTTCTGCCTTTTGCATGTGTTTTTCCACACTCAGGATAACGTGTACGTTGGTGACATGATCAAAATGGCGTTCGATGCGCTTGATTTTCTCTTCTGCATAACTGCGCAGGGCGTCGGTGAGTTCTACATGATGACCGGTTACGCTCAGTTGCATAATGTTCTCCTTAATTAAACGAGACGTTTACGTTCATTGGATGGCGGGATTGCCATTGCTTCTCTGTACTTGGCGACGGTGCGTCGCGCGACCTTGAAACCGTCTTCTGACAACATGGTGGCGATCTTGTTGTCAGACAAGGGTTTCTTGGGGTTTTCTGCGAGAATGATCTTGCGGATGCAGGCACGGATGGCGGTTGCGGAGGCCTGATCTCCACTGTCGGTGCTGACATGGCTGGAAAAGAAGTATTTGAATTCCAGCACGCCTTTGGGCGTGTGCATGTATTTGCCGGTAGTGATGCGTGAGATGGTGGACTCGTGCATTTCCACCGCTTCGGCGACATCCTTGAGGATGAGGGGTTTCATCGCTTCTTCACCCTGGTCGAAGAATGCCTGCTGCACTTCCACGATGCGGGTGGCGACCTTCAGCAGGGTCTGGTTGCGTCCCTGCAGGCTCTTGAGAAACCAGCGGGCTTCCTGCAGGTGGTCTTTCAGTGTGGTGTTGTCGGTGCTGTTGTCGGCACGTTTCACCAGGGCGGCATATTCAGGATTGACCCGCAGCCGGGGCATGGCCTGGGGATTCAGGGAAACCAGCCAGCGGCCGTTCTTCTTTTCGACGAAAACGTCCGGCTCCACGTAGCGGGTGTTCGCCGGGGAAATGCTGGATCCCGGGTGCGGATTGAGGGAGCGGATCAGGCCGAACACGGCCTGCACCTGCTCGGCGTTCAGCCGCAGCAGTTTGCGGATGCGGGGCTCATTGCCGCTGGTGAGCAGGTCGAAATGGTCGCGCAACAGCTTTTCCGCCTTGCGCTTGATGGGGTCGTCGGCAGGGAGCTGTTCCAGCTGCAGCAGCAGGCACTCCTGAGGATCGCGTGCGGCAACGCCGGGGGGATCGAAATGCTGGATACGGTGCAGCACCGTGAGCACCTCTTCCATGCCCACTTCCTCATCCTCCATATCGGCGATGATCTCCTCCAGCGGCGCATGCAGATAACCGTCCGGGGAAATACCGTCGATAATGGCCGTGGCGATGGCGCGGTCTTCCTCGCTGAAGGGGGTGAGGTTGAGCTGCCAGTGCAGGTAGTCCTGCAGTGTTTCGGTGTGGCTTTCCCGGGCGAGGTAATCGGTCTGTTCTTCGCTGCCGCTGTTCTGACTGCGGGTGACGGGGATGTCGTACTGGTCTTCCCAGTTGGCGTCCACCGGGAGTTCTTCCGGGATGGTCTCTGTGCTGCTCTGGACTTCCAGTTCTTCTGCCCCTGTTTCTGCGGCTGTTTCGGGCAGCTTTTCATCAGAGACGGCGGGTTCTTCGCTTCGCTCCTCTTCCACCTCCAGCATGAGGTTGGACTCCAGCGCCTCCTGAATCTCCTGTTTGAGCTCCAGTGTCGAAAGTTGCAGCAGCTTTATCGCCTGCTGCAGCTGCGGGGTCATGGTGAGGTTCTGACCCAGGCGGAGCTGAATGGAAGCTTTCATTAGTGGTTGAGGAGTCCTTTGTTTTCTCGTTTATCCATAGTTTAGCGCAAGCTGGCCCGTTTACCGAAATGACAATGCTTGATACAGGTCAGGTTTAGCCGATATTCCTCTGTCAAACGCCTCATTTTGGGAAATATTCACGATATTGCCTTGTTTATCCAGGGGTATTTGGGGCGCAAGAGG
>DRLF01000429.1 GCA_011051425.1 Thiolapillus brandeum
AATCATCACAGCCAAAGGCCGCTGGGAGACATGAAATCCTGCAGGAAGCCAGGCGTCAGGATGCTGACGTTTGCCTGCTGACGGTGGCGGTGTCGCCGGCTGTTGCTCTGCCTGCTTCGGCGGTGGCGCCGGCTGCTTTTGCTGATACTGTTTCCGCAATGCCCGTATCTCTCCTTTCAGACTCTGCTGCTCCGCAGCCAGCCGGGCAGTTTCTGCCAGCAGCGTTTCGGTAGCATTCTCGTTCCGATGCAGGAGATAACCCACCGCCACGAGCGTTACCATCAACACGGCAAGCAGCAACCGCTCCAGTATCCTTTGCCAGGATACGGAGGACGGCTGAGACGGTTGAAAGGCATTTTCAGCAGATTTTTCAGCTGCCGGGGTTTGTGCTGATACAGGCTTGTCTTCCCGCTCCTGTACAACGGTGCTTGCCGCCTGCTGACCGGCGTCATGACCCTGCCCGGACGTATCGCGCTGCGCAGCCGGATCCTTCATGCGCCCGGATTCAGGCAGTTTTCCGGCGGGGCCTTCATCCTGGATTTCAGCGATGACACTGCTGATGTTGAGATTCTTGTGGCCAGGAGGATTGTCCGTTTCCTTTTCACCCGGGACACTTTGTTCGGAATTGCCGGATATTGCGCTCAGGATGGAGTTGAAATCGACGCTCTCACCCGAGATATCCAGGGACTGCGGGGAAGACCGGGACAGGTCCTCCTCAGTATCAGGCAGAGCGCTGTTCGCCTTTGCCGGCCTGTCTTCACCACCGGTAGCGCGTTTCGTATTTGTCGATACAGACATGAATCAACTCCCTGAATCAGGCATACAAATCAATACGCTTGCGTCCGTTCTTCTTCTTTTTGAGATCGGAAGCAGCTTTTTCCTTATCCGGACCGGCAGCCCGCTTTCGCCGGACATCCTTGCCCGTCGGAAGTATGGTTGCGACCGGCCAAACCGGCAGCAAAGGATTTATGCGCGAATTCGCCACAAACTCCTACCGACAGCCCTATCGCTGTGTTCAGTCATCTTCATCGCCCACCCAGTCGCTCATTTTGGAGCGCAGCCTGGTGAGCGCCTGTGCATGTATCTGGCAGATTCTGGCTTCACTGACCCCCAGCACTTCACCGATCTCACGCAGGTTGAATTCGTTGTCGTAATACAGCGAGAGCACCATCTGTTCCCTTTCCGGAAGACTGGAAATGGCGGTAGACAAACCTTCCTTGAACAGATCCTTCTGCAACTCAGGCAAAGGACCGTCCTGCTCGTCATCCTCGTCACTCACCCACCCGTCGGCGCTCAAATCGTCATAGCTCAACACATGACAACCGTTGGTATCGGCCAGAATCTTGTAATAGGAAGGCAGGTCCAGGCCCAGTTCGGCAGCCACCTCTTCATCACGGGCAGCTCTCTGTTCACGGTTTTCCACGGTACGCATCGCCTCGGCCAGCCGTCGCGCCTTGTGGTAGACCGAACGCGGAGTCCAGTCGCCACGCCGTACCTCGTCGATCATGGAACCGCGAATGCGGATACGCGCATAGGTTTCAAAACTGGCGCCTTTGGAGGCATCATAATTCTGCAGCGCTTCCAGCAAACCGATCATGCCTGCCTGAATCAGGTCGTCCAGCTGAACGCTGTTGGGCATGCGCGCCATGAGATGATAGGCCACGCGCTTTACCAAAGGCATGTGCTTGGCGACGATTTCCTCGTAACTGAGCTGTTCCGAGGTCTCCTGATAAATGGCTGCCATGTTCATGGTAGGACTCCCAGCAGTTCCTGCTCGGTATTGATCAGCCGTTCGACAAAAAACTCCAGCTGGCCGCCGGCACTCTGGGCGCCAGGCCATTTCTCCACGTCGGCTGCAATCTTCTTGAACGCCCGCGCAGACTGGCTGCCCGGATACAGATCAACGACCGCATGCTGTTGTTGCACGGCTTTTCTCAGCCGCTCATCCGCGGGCACAACTCCCAGAAAACTGAGCGTCGCATCCAGAAAGTGATCCGCAGCAAGAGCCAGCTTGTTATAGAGTTCATGCCCTTCCCGGGCGGAGCGCGCCATGTTGGCGAGTACATGGAAATGATCGACACCGTGCTCCCGGTTCAGCACCTTGATCAGAGCATAGGCATCTGTGATGGAAGCGGGTTCATCACACACCACCACAATCACATCATGGGAGGCCCGGCAAAAACTCACCACGGCATTGGAAATGCCGGCAGCCGTATCCACGATCAGGTAATCGACATCGTAGCTGAGCTCGCTGAAGGCACGGATCACGCCGGCATGTTCCAGTTGCGTCAGGTCCGCCATGCTGGCGATGCCCGAGGATGCGGGGATGATCTTGATTCCCCGGGGGCCGTCGACAATGATTTCCTCGAGATTCCTTTCACCTGCAATCAGATGGGAAAGATCGTATTCAGGACTCAGTCCCAGCTGCACATCGACATTGGCCAGTCCGAAATCCGCGTCCAGCAGCATCACCTTATGGCCGTTTGCCGCCAGGGCCATCGACACATTGACTGCAACATTGGTTTTCCCCACCCCGCCCTTGCCGCCGGTAATGGCGATCGTCTTGACAGGTTTGGGTTGGCTCATTCTTCTCAGACCGGTAGCCTGATCACCTGTAATATCTATTTCATGCGTGAGCATTTGCGACAAGTCCTCCAAAATTGAATGCCAGGGTTTCTTCTGCGAGCGACTCCTCTTGCCGCTGCATCAGACCTACAGCATGTTTCACCAGCTTTTCCGCCCTGGCAGGATGCAGGTCGTCAGGCACCTGTTGGCCATCGGCAATGTAGGCAGCAGGCAAACCGTTCTGTACCAGCGTTGCCAAGGTGCCTCCCAGGCTGCTGGCTTCATCCATCTTGGTAATGATGCAGCGGTGCAGACCTGCTTTGCGAAACGACTTGATGACTTCGTTCTGTACCTGGGTCTGTCCGGTTGCCGACAGCACCAGGTAGTTGCGTATGCGCTGTTCACCCAGATTGAGACTGGAGAGCTTTTCGGTCAGGTGCAGGTCCCTCTGGCTAACGCCCGCCGTATCGATGAGCACCAGTTTGCGATCCTGTGCATGGTTGAGCACGGCGGCCAGTTCTTCCCTGCTGCCGGCCGTCTGTACGGGAATGCCGAGGATGCGGCCGTAGGTTCGTAACTGTTCATGAGCACCGATGCGATAGCTGTCCGTAGTAACCAGGGCGACGTGGCGGCGTCCATGGCGCAGAGCAAAGCGCGCGGCCAGTTTTGCCACGGTGGTGGTCTTTCCCACACCGGTAGGCCCAACCAGGGCAATCACCCC
>DRLF01000430.1 GCA_011051425.1 Thiolapillus brandeum
CCAGGACTGCATCGGCGAAATGCTCACCCAGTTCAAGAAGCGCCATGACTACGTGGTCGAGCGGGTCAATGCCATCGACGGCATGGAAGCCCTGCCCACGGACGGCACCTTCTACGTATTCCCTTCCGTACAGGGATTCATCGAGCGCCTGGACGGCATCCACGATGACGTGGAGCTGGCCGAATACCTGATCGAAAAGGCGGGCGTAGCGCTTATTCCGGGTACCGCTTTCGGCATGCACGGGCATATCCGTTTTTCCGTCGCCACCAGCATGGAGAACCTGGAAAAAGCCCTGGACCGCATCGCCGCCATCTGATTCACCTTTCGGGCCACGCTGCTGCGTGGCCCAGTCGTTCGAGAACACATTTATGGAACTGAATTCCCTGACAGCCGTATCCCCCATCGATGGCCGATACGCTTCCAAGACCGAAAACCTGCGTACCATCTTCAGCGAATACGGGCTGATCTACCACCGCGTGCTGGTGGAAGTCCGCTGGCTGCAATCCCTGGCGGCCCACGCTCAGATCGATGAAGTCCCCGGCCTGAGCGATCATGCCAACGGCATTCTGGAAAAGATCATCGCTGACTTTTCCCTGGTGGATGCACAGCGCGTGAAAAACATCGAGCGCACCACCAACCACGATGTGAAGGCGGTGGAATACTTCCTCAAGGAAAAGATCGCGGGCAACAACGAGCTCGAAGCGGTCAGCGAGTTCATCCATTTCGCCTGCACTTCCGAAGACATCAACAATCTTTCTCATGCCCTGATGCTGCGCGAAGGCCGGGACGCGGTACTGCTGCCACAGATGGATGCCACCATCCACGCCATCCGTGAACTCGCCCACGAGCTGGCAGACGTACCCATGCTTTGCCGCACCCACGGGCAACCCGCTTCGCCATCCACCATGGGCAAGGAGATGGCCAACGTGGTGCACCGCCTGCGGGGACAGCGTGAAAAAGTGATCGGCGTTGCCCTGCTGGGCAAGATCAACGGCGCCGTGGGCAACTACAATGCGCACCTGAGCGCCTATCCGGACATCGACTGGGCCGCTCATGCGGAAAAGTTTGTCGAGGACCTGGGACTGATCTGGAATCCCTACACCATACAGATCGAGCCCCACGACTACATGGCGGAGCTTTTCGACGCCGTGAGCCGGTTCAACAACATCCTCATCGACTTCAGCAGGGATGTCTGGGGCTATATCTCCCTGGGCTATTTCAAGCAGAAGACCATCGCCGGTGAAGTGGGCTCCTCCACCATGCCGCACAAGGTCAACCCCATCGATTTCGAGAATGCCGAGGGCAACTTCGGCCTGGCCAACGCCCTGTTCGGCCACCTCAGCATGAAGCTGCCGGTCTCCCGCTGGCAGCGTGATCTTACCGATTCCACCGTGCTGCGGAATATGGGCGTGGGCTTCGCCTACAGCCTGATTGCCCTGAGCTCCATGAAGCGCGGCATCGGCAAACTCGAAGCCAATGCGGAAAAGATGCTGGAAGATCTGAACGACAACTGGGAAGTGCTGGCAGAGCCCATACAGACCGTCATGCGCCGCTACGGCATCGAAGAACCCTACGAGAAGCTCAAGGCACTGACCCGCGGCCAGCGCCTCAACCGGCAGGACATGCAGGCGTTCATCGACACGCTGGAACTGCCGGATGCGGTAAAAGAGGAACTGAAGGCACTGAGCCCGGCCACCTATGTGGGCAATGCCGAGGAACAGGCCAGGGCCATCTGAATCCTGACCCGATGCCCTGCCGGCAAACAGTGCATCACGGCTGGGCGTCTATTGGCGCCAGATCAATATATTCAGTCCTCCCGCACCCGGCCACGCAATGCCTTGGTCTTCCCCCGTTTCACCTTGCTGTCCACGCGCCGTTTCTGTGAGCCTTTGGTCGGCCGGGTCGCCCGTCTGGCTTTCTGAACCACGGCAACACTTTTGATCAGCTGCTGCAGACGCTGCAGCGCATCATCCCGGTTTTTCTCCCGGGTACGATGCTGCTGTGCCTTAATAACGATGACGCCCTCCTTGTTGATGCGCCTGTCCCGCAACCGCAACAGGCGCTCCTTGTAGAAATCCGGCAGAGAAGATGCCCGGATATCGAAACGCAGATGAATGGCCGATGAAACCTTGTTGACGTTCTGCCCACCGGCTCCTTGTGAGCGAATCGCCGAGACCTCCAGTTCATCGTCAGGAATCGCAACCTTGGAAGATATCTGTGGCATTACCGCCTGCTCATGAATGATTGTTAACCTGGCGGGGGAATAGCACGACGGGCTAGCCCGCTTCAGCGGGGATGGTGTAGATAGTCTGTGTGGGGAAGGCAAATTCCAGCCCGGCCTCATTGAAGCAGCGGAGAATCTCCAGGTTTATCTGGGTCTGTACGCCAAACACACTCTGACCTTTCCTGATGTAATAGATGAAGCGGATGTTCAGGGCAAAATCATTGAACGCGGTAAATGCCGTCACCACCCGCTCTTCCAGATTCTCATTGTCTGCCGCGATATCACGGAGAATATCCATGGCCTGCTGCATACGTTCATGAGAAGTATCATAGGTCAGACCGAGATCCAGCGTCATCTTGCGGCTGGGTTCTGAACTGATGTTCTCGATGCACTCGTTCGCCACCTGGGAGTTGGGCAGCGTTACCATGCGACCGTTCAGCGTTTCAAGACGTGTACTCCTGACGCCGATCTCGCGCACAAAACCATCGTGCCCGCTGAGCAATACACGCTCTCC
>DRLF01000431.1 GCA_011051425.1 Thiolapillus brandeum
AGTTCGCCATTCATCCCGTGGCGGGACGCATGCCCGGCCATATGAACGTACTGCTGGCCGAGGCGGATATTCCCTATGATCATGTGCTGGAAATGGACGAGATCAATCCGGAGTTTGCCACCACGGATGTGGCGCTGGTTGTGGGTGCGAACGACGTGACCAATCCTGCGGCCAAGACCGATCCTTCCAGTCCGATTTACGGCATGCCGATTCTGGATGTGGCCAAGGCGCACAATATTTATGTCATCAAGCGCTCCATGCGCCCCGGTTATTCCGGCGTGGAGAATCTGCTTTACTACCAGGACAACTGTTCCCTGATCTTTGGTGACGCAAAGGATGTTTGCGAGGGTCTGGTAACCGCGCTGAAGGGTGGCGGGCACTGATTCTGGAAATCCACTCCTGTTGCTAAAAAAAGCCGGTCATTCGACCGGCTTTTTTTATTCCGGACCAAGTTAATGTAAGTTACGAACAGGGAAGTAGAAGCGGCGTTATGAAACTGGCCGCATGGACTTTTAAGTTCTTTGCTCTCGCGGTGGCGGATTCTGCAGGGGTTTGACTGCAGTGCGGAGATAGGTCGCCGCCTTGAGATTTGTCAAATTTTGTTATCTTTTTGTTGATGCGTATCAAGTATTTTTGTTTATCCCCTGTATAAGATGTGTTTATCTCAATACGAGATTGCTGATAGCCGCAAAACAAAAATCAGGCTGCAGATGTGTTTTAGAAAGGAGGATGTACCATGACGACTATTGCCGATCTTCACCGGCGCCGGCGGGAAATTGTTGAAACCGCCTCGGTTATCGATAATCTGATGACGCCGGAACAGCTATCTGTCCATGCTATCGCAAAGGTTACCCACATTCTGTTGTGTGACCTGTGTGAAATGGTGACCAATCACCTGGCGGACTCCCACAAGGAACTTTACCCGGGGCTTCTGACGCATTCGGAACCATCGGTAAAGAATATGGCTTGGGGGCTTATAAACAACGACAAACTGCTCAAGCCGGAGTTTTCACAATACAAGCGCAAGTGGCTGAAAGACTGTGAGTTTCAGTTTACAGATGCCTTTATTGAGGATACGCATGCCGTGTTGAAGAGTTTAAGGCAACGCATGGATTTGGAGGAGAATACAGTCATACCCAGGCTTGAAGGAGCGGAGATTCTGGCACGAGCTTGAGGATAATAGAACTGTACCTTGATTTTTAACCGGCATGATGCCGGTTTTTTTATCTCCAGGGATGGAGTGCACTGGCAATTGCTCCTGCATTGCCAGCACTTCCGCCGTCCTTGGCGGTCGTATGCCGTGAGAGGCCATGGATGGCCGGAGCGGCGATCTCTAGGCGATCTCCAGAGGCCGCGGGCGCAGTGCACCGGAACTGCTTTCGACAACTGCTCCTGCGTTGCTCTACTACGGTACATCCTTGTACCTGTCCCGGCAGTTTCAGCATTCCCTCTCAGCGACCCTTGTTGAGCTGTTCTGCCATGTGCAGGAAGTTTTTCAGCCTGTCGGGATGGATGGCGCCGCTTTTCATCGCTTCGATGAGTGCGCAGCCGGGTTCGCTGCGGTGGGTGCAGTTGCTGAACTGGCAATTTCCGAGGTAGGGAGCGAACTCCCGGAATCCCTGCTCCAGTTGCTGACGGGTGATCTGACCCAGGCGAAAGCTGCGCACTCCCGGTGAGTCGATAATTTCACCGCCATTGGCGAGGAAATGCAGGGTGGCAACAGAAGTGGTGTGCCGGCCAAGGCCGCTGGCTTCCGACAGTTCTCCGACGGTTTCTTCCCGCTGGGGGATCAGGGCGTTGATCAGGGAGGATTTTCCCACTCCCGACTGTCCCACCAGGATGCTGGTTTCACCGGCCAGTCTTTCCTGCAGGGGTTCAAGTCCGTGTTCGAGATGGGCGCTGACGCCCACCAGCGGATATCCGATGTCCTGATAGTGGCTGAATTGCTGTGCAAACTGCTTCCATTGTTCCTTGCCGAGCAGATCCGCCTTGTTGAGGGTGATGAGCGCCTTGACGCCAATCAGTTCCGCAGCGACCAGGTACTGGTCGGTAAGGTAACCGGTGGGGGAAGGTTTCGGCGCCAGCACCACGATGAGTTGGGTGATGTTGGCGGCCAGGGGTTTGTCCCTGCCACTGTAATCGGGCCGGGAAAGCACGGTATCCCGGGGAAGCAGGGAAACGACGACGCCCTGATCGTCACTTGCTGTTTGCCACAGCACCCGGTCGCCGCAAACGATTTCTCCCAGATTCTGGCGAAACAGGCAGTGATGGTTTTTGCCCTGTTCATCCTGAACCAGCAGATGCTGCCCGTGACGGCTGATCACCCGGCCACGACGGGTGTCGCTGTCCGGGGCATCGAGCAGGGTTTGTTCGACCCGTTGGGAAAGCCTTTTCTGGCGATCTTCCTGCAGTTTGGCAATGCGCTGGCGCTGCCTGTTGGTAAGACGCCGCTGAGCCATCAGCCGGGACTATTTTCCGAAGTGATAGTAGTTGTCATTCAGGTAATCGGTGAGGGAATGGATGTCGTCGTCAAAGAGCTTCTTGCCGAGATTGGCGTCGCACATGCGCACCTGGGATTCGAGTCGGGGAAGGGAGTTGACGCGACGTTTCTTGCGCGTATAGACGCTGCTGTCATGGCAGCCGGTGCAACTGGTCTGATGGAATTTTTCAGCCTGGAACTCTTCGGATGCGCCAGCACTCGCAGTGAGCACAATGAAGAGAGCGGTAAAGGTCAATAGCTGTTTCATGGGTTCTGGCCTGTATCTGTCGGTTACTTGAGTTTAGAGGATAAATGGGCAATGCGCACGGTAGCGGGTGGGTGGCTGTGGTGAAAGGCTGAATACAGGGGGTCCGGTGTGAGTGTGCTGGCATTGTCCCGGTACATTTTGACCAGGCCACTGATAAGTGCGGCGGCACTGGACTGCTGCGCGGCATAGTTGTCCGCCTCGAACTCGTGCTTGCGTGACAGCGATGAAAAGATTGGCGTAAAAAAGGTGGTGAAGGTGGGAATCACGAGCAGAAACAGCGCCAGCGCCATGGCGTGGCTGTGATCGTGGGCGCCCAGCCCCTCGAAAAACCACGGCTGCTGCATCAGCCAGCCCAGCAAAGCCAGTCCCAGCAGGGAAATGAGCGCCATGGTAAGCATCATCTTCAGTACGTGACGGCGTTTGAAATGTCCCAGTTCATGGGCGAGGACGGCTTCGATCTCGTCTGCCTCGAGGCTTTTCAGCAGGGTGTCGAAAAAGACGATGCGCTTGTTCTTTCCAAAACCGCTGAAGTAGGCATTGCCATGACTGGACCGCCGGGAACCATCCATCACGAACATGCCGTTGCTGTTGAACCCGCAGCGCAGCAGCAGGTCTTCCAGACGCTCCTTGAGTGACAGATCCTGCAGCGGGCTGAACTTGTTGAACAAAGGCGCAATCACGCTGGGATATGCCCAGGTAAAGAACAGGGTAAAGCTCATCCAGACCAGCCAGGCGCCTATCCACCAGGTGTCGCCGGCTTTTTCCATCAGCCACAATATGCTGGCGACCAGGGGCGTGGTGATTGCCAGCATCAGGATCAGCTGCAGCAGCTGGTCGGTCACGAAGCGCCGCGGTGTGGTCCGGTTGAAGCCGAATTTTTCCTCCACAACAAAGGTGCGCCAGGCGCTCAGGGGAAGCTCCAGCAATGTGGACAGGGCGAGCACGGAAAGCAGCAGTCCGGTGCCCTGCCACAGCGCAGGAATGTCCAGAGACTGCCACCAGGCATCCAGCCAGTTCAGGCCGCCACCGAGGGTAAAGGCGAGCAGCAGCAAGGCGCCGAACAGCAATCCGATCTGCTCCATGCGGATATTCGCCAGGGTGTAGCTGGCCGCCTTGCGGTGCTGTTCCAGGCTGATCTTTTCGGCAAAGGCTTCCGGCACGCGGTTGCTGTGTGTCCTGACCGAAAGCGTCTGGCGACGCAGCAGCCACAGTTCCAGCACCAGTCCCCCCGCAAGCAGCAGGAGAAATACCCAGGTAAAGTTATTCATCTGTTTTTTTCAGTGGGATGGAGCAATAAGCACATTTTACGCAATCCGTGACGGGCATGTCGTAAAATGCGGCAACTTTTTCAAACTGCGAGATGCATTATGCCTGTTTCAAAAGACAACCTGATCTGGATCGATCTGGAAATGACCGGTCTGGATACAGAAAATGACCAGATCATCGAGATCGCCACCATCGTCACGGATTCCGAGCTGAATGTCCTGGCCGAGGGACCGGAGCGGGCGATCTTCCAGCCTGAGGAGGTACTTGCCGCCATGGATGAGTGGAATACCCGTCAGCACGGAGCATCAGGACTTGTGGAGCGTATCAGGAACAGTGACTGCAGTACCTCCCAGGCTGAAGAGGAGACCCTGACCTTCCTGCGCGAATGGGTGGCTCCCGGAGCTTCACCCATGTGTGGCAACAGCATCTGTCAGGACCGGCGTTTCATGGCGCGCCTGATGCCGGCGCTGGAGGCGTTCTTCCACTACCGGAACCTGGATGTGAGCACCCTGAAGGAACTTGCCCGACGCTGGTCACCGGAAATGGCGGAAGGCTTTGAAAAGAAGGGCTCGCATCTGGCCATGGATGACATTCGCGAATCCATCGCCGAACTCGCCTACTACCGCGAGCACTTCATTCAGGGCTGATCGGCCGGTTTGCTGTCGGCCTCTTCGGCGGCTTTTTCCTGAGCCTCAGCTTCCATGGCCTGCTGGGCTGCTTCGGCATCTTCCGTCTCCAGGCCCACCATGTTGACGACTTCTTCGAACAGGGTCTTGTGGGGTGGCTGCCAGTCCGGCACGGTGATGATGGTGTTGGGATTTTCCGGTGCGCCTTCGCCCTTGATGGGTGGCAGGGGCTGGTAGTCGCCAACGATACGCGCCAGCTTGTCATCCTCGAAATACAGGGTCAGGTGCTTCTCCAGCTCGATGTGACCGATGCCCATGCCGTAATAATAGTCCCAGCGATTGTCGTGAAAAATATCCTGTATCAGCGCGGTGCCCATGACCAGTTGCACCTGCTTCTTGTGCATGCCCGGCTGCAGCATATTCACATTGTCCTGGGTAATGAGATTCCCCTGAATGATCTGGGGCCGATAGACAAACGGCAGTTTTTCCAGGGACTCGGGGATGACATTCCCGAATACATCCCAGGTGTCCTTGTCGATATCTATGCTGCTGCAGGCGCTCAGGCTTGCACTCAGGGCAATAGAAATGAGAAGCTTACGCATTGGCGTCCCGTGTAGACTGAAAAGATTCAGGTGCACATGATAACGGATTCCGCCAGTGGCGGCATCTGAATTGGAGACAGAAATGGATCAGCAAACGATTCGCAAGGCCGGTTTGAAGGTGACCCTTCCCCGAATGAAGATTCTGGAAATTCTCGAAGAAAATGCACAGCGCCACATGACGGCTGAAGACGTGTACAAGGAACTGTTATTGCGTGACGAGGAAATCGGTCTGGCCACGGTCTACAGGGTGCTGACCCAGTTCGAAGCCGCCGGTCTGGCGGAACGGCATCACTTCGAAGGCGGCCAGGCGGTATTCGAGCTGAATCGTGGCGAGCATCACGACCACATCGTTTGCCTCACCTGTGGCAAGGTGGAGGAGTTCATGGATGAAACCATCGAAAAATGTCAGGCCAAGATCGCCAAAAAGCACGGTTTCACCATCGCAGACCATTCGCTGATCCTGTACGGTGAATGCAACAATCCGAAGTGCCCCAACCGGCCTAAATAGATATTATTTGCTGATCATTTCCCGGGCATGGGCCAGGGTCTGTTTGGTAATCTCGACGCCACCCAGCATGCGCGCAACCTCTTCAACCCGCTGTTCCTGATCCAGAGGGACGATTTGTGTTTCAGTGGTCTTGCCGTCAGTGCTTTTGCTGACCCGCAGGTGCTGCTGCGCCTGTGAGGCTACCTGGGGCAGGTGGGTCACGCACAGCACCTGATTGCCTGCACCCAGGCGCTGTAACAGACGGCCCACGGTTTCGGCTACGGCGCCGCCGATGCCCACGTCCACTTCGTCGAAGATCAGGGTGGGAATCCGGCTGCAGTTGGCGGTTGCCACCTGTATGGCCAGGCTGATGCGTGACAGCTCTCCACCCGAAGCCACTTTGGCAAGTGGCGCGAGGGGCTGGCCGGGATTGGTGCTTACCATGAAGGTAATCTGATCGGCGCCGTTGGCAGAAAACTGCTCTTCTGGCAGCGGCTGCAATAGCACCGAGAATTTGCCGCCTTTCATGCCCAGTTCCTGCATGCTTCCGGTGATGGCCTTCTCCAGCCTGGCGGCGGCACTGGCCCGGCTTGCCGAGAGTTTTTCCGCGGCGCCCAGTGAAGCCTGTTTCAGATCCCGGACTTCCTGTTCCAGCTGTGCCAGGGTGATGTCGGCATTGTTCAGGGCATCCTGTTCGCTCTGGAGTTTTTCCAGCAGTTCGGGCAGTTCTTCGCTGCGGATGCGGTGCTTGCGCGCCAGTTCGTGGATGACGCCGAGACGCTGGTCGATTTCCTCCAGCATCTGCGGATTGGCCTCGACCTGGCTGGCATAGTCCTGCAGCAGGCTGAGGACTTCTTCGACCTGGATTCTTGCGCTGTCCAGCAGTTCGGCCGCAGGCAGCAGTTGCCCGTCCAGGCCGCTCAGCCTTTCCAGCAGTACACAGGCGCGGGCGAGTCCGGCCTGGCTGCCATGCTCGTCATCGAACAGCTGTCCGATCAGCGTGGCGAGATCCTCGCCCAGCTGTTCCGCGTTGGCCAGCTGGCGCTGTTTTGCCGTGAGCTTGTCCAGTTCTCCCGGCTGCAGCTGCAGCTGTTCGAGTTCACCGATCTGGAACTGCAGGAAATCCAGCCGCTGTGCCCTGTCCAGAGACTGGCGCTGCAGTTCCTGCAGCTGTTGTTCCTTGAGCCGGTAGCTCCGGTAGGCCTCGCGCATCCGCAACACCAGCTGCTGGTGGCCGGCATAAGCGTCGAGTAGGCTGCGCTGGGCATTGGGTTTCATCATCAGCTGGTGCTCGTGCTGGCCATGAATGCTGACCAGCCGGTTGCCCAGCTCGGCCAGCAGGGAGGCAGGCACGGGACGGTTGTTGACAAAGGCCCGTGAACGTCCGTGGCGAACCAGCAGGCGGCGGACGATGCATTCATCCTCGCTGTCCAGGGCATTTTCCTGCAGCCACTGTTTCGCTTCCGGCGCATCTTCCAGATCGAACTCGGCATTGATCTCGGC
>DRLF01000432.1 GCA_011051425.1 Thiolapillus brandeum
CACCGAAGCCTTCGTGTTGCGCAATGCCATCGCTGAACTGCCCGAAGATTACCGGGAACCCCTGCTGCTGCAGGTGATCCACGGCTATTCCCAGAAAGAGATCGCCGCCGAACTGGGCATTTCCGTGGCCGGCGCCGGCACCCGCCTGTTTCGCGCCCGCAAGAAGCTGCGTGCCCTGGTCGAGCCGGGACAGGACTGACCCCTCAGCTGCAGCCGAGTTCTACCAGGCCATTTCCACAAGCGCTACAGTCCTCAGGGTACGGAACGAACCAGCCTGAGAGACAGAAGGTTGTCGCGATCATAGTTGAAACTGTAGCCAAATTCTGCAAAATTCACGCCCCAGGACGCAGGCGTGTTGACCGTAAAATCGGTAGTCGGGGATGAGCTCCAGAAATCCGAAGCTGGTACCCCCGGAAACACCGCGAGATTTACCGCCGGATCGAAACACTGCTGCTCGATGAGGGTGGCCAGTTCTTTTATATTGGGTACACGCCAGTCGGCATAGCCGGCCACACGACTGGCTGCTGCCGCCTGCAGGGCTTCGCCCCAGGCATAGGTGGCAGCACTGCCACCGGAACAATCCGCACCCGTCTGTCCCAGGGCGCATTTTGTCCACATCAGACCGGTGGTCTTGTGAGTTACCGTCCCATCACCGTTGTCACGAAAATCGCTTGTTGGCGTCGTGGGAGAAATTTCACTGTCGCTGCGGCAGGTCTGCGCTTCGCCGACAGAAGCCATGGCCAGCATTGCCACCAGCAACAGGCTTTGAGACTCGAGACTATTCAACTTAAACATCGGGAATACTCCAGTAGATGAATCAGGGCCCTGAACGCACCAGCCTTACCAGCAGCGGAACATTGCGCGGAATAGCGCCGAAAAATCCCATGCCGAAATCCACTTCCCATGCCATGGACGGATCAGCCGCGCCGGGCTGCGACGTCCAGAAGTGCGTATTGATGGTATTGGGAAAGTAATTTCCGTCGATGGCGGGAGCCGGAGGCAAGCGGTTGTAACTGACCAGGCTTTGCAGCTCCAACCGGGTTGGCAGGCGCCAATCCGAGAAACCACAGAGCTGCTCCGCATCGCTGCCGTCGACAAGTGCATTCCAGTCAGTAAAATAGTCACCATAACCGCTGCCCTGAGCGGTTTTTCCCCCCCAGCGGTAGGTGTTGGACTTGTCGTGAATGCTCCCATCACTGGTCTTCACTTCCCAGATCAGACCGGTGACATTGTCTCTGACACAAGACCAGCTTGCCTCCGTCGCTGGCAGGGGATTGCCATTGTCCGCCAGCTTGGTGAAACTGAAACCGGCGTGACCGTCTGCATTGTTGTTGCTGGTCCTGTCACGCCCGGACTCGGCATCCTGACCGGGGAAATCTGTGACCGGGCATGGAAGCGCGTCAGCGCCGGCGCCTCTGCAGGCTGTGATGCCCGTATCGTTCAGGGCGACAGATACCGTATAACGGGGTGCAATATTCAAGAGCGCCCGATCCTGCACCCTGACGGTCCCCGTCAACGTCACAACAGGAGCATACAGGGAGAGCCGCGCCCCGGAAACGACAATGACATTGGGTCCGGCATCAATCCTGCTACTCGACGTGCAGGTAGTCTGTGCGGCACTGTAGGTTTCACCTTCAAGATCACCCGGTGCACCCGAGCAGATCTCTGTTGCCACTGCCGGCACCGCCCAGCATCCCAACAGCCCCCAAAGAACCGGCAGGCTGCCTCGCCTGCACTTTTTCCATTTCGTGCTGATTGCATTCTTCATACGACACCTCATGTATCGAAACCAATCATGAAAAAGAGAAATATCAGCTGTTTTTCATCTCACCTTTTAATAAAAATATAGGAAAAAACCAATGACGATGCACAATTTTTTTCAGAAAAAGAAAGGACGGCAATTCACCATCGGGTACTTCACGAAATATGCAATAATTATCAGTCTCTGCAAACACATGGAGTCTCACAGAAAATGCCCTCTTTCGACATCGTATCCGAAGTAGACCTGCAGGAAGTGCGCAACGCCGTGGATCAGGCCAACCGGGTAATCGAGACCCGATTCGACTTCAAGGGCGTGGATGCCAGCTTCGAACACAAGGAAAGCGAGGTGAATCTCAAGGCCGAACAGGAATTCCAGCTCCAGCAGATGCTGGATATCCTGCGGGAAAAACTGGCCAAACGGGGTGTGGACGTGAAAGCCCTGGACGTAAAAGATCCGCAAACCACCCTCAATGCCGCCCGCCAGCAGATACTGATTCAGCAAGGTATCGAATCCGACGTGGCGAAGAAGATCGTCAAGGAGATCAAGGCGGCAAAACTCAAGGTTCAGGCACAGATCCAGGGTGACCAGGTGCGCGTCACCGGCAAGAAACGTGACGACCTGCAGAAGGTCATCGCCCTGCTCAGGGAAAAGGACTACGGCCTGCCCCTGCAGTTCAAGAACTTCCGCGACTGATGCCTGAACTCGACCGCGGAACCAGGATTTATGCCACCGTGCTGGCAGCGATCGTGCTGGGGCTGGTGTTTCTCGCCCTGTATGAACCACCCCAGGTTTCCGAACTGAACGACAGGCTGCAGGCCGACGGACAGGTGGGCAGTTTTCCCTATGCCTTTCGGGTGCTGCGCATCGACAATGGAATCGCCGTGATGAGCACCCCCCGCTCCAGTGCCGTGCCCGTGGCCCATGTGCTGGACAAGATCTTTCCCGGCCTGGGCAATGCCGACCCGGCCTCTCCCCTGTTCAGGGAGCTGCAGGACAAGCTGGCCAACACCCAGAAACGCGCCAAGGCCATTGTCCTTAAAGACCCTGATATCAAGCACGTACAATGGGAACTGGACC
>DRLF01000433.1 GCA_011051425.1 Thiolapillus brandeum
AATTTTGCACGGTGATTCCAGCATACGCAGTGACATGTTGGAGTGCAAATCATTCCTGTGTAGAGGTGCCGGAAGCTATTTTTTTAAACCTCCGGCACCTTTACCTCGACTTCCATGAATTTTCACCGGCATAGCGGCAAGGGCTGGCGTGTATAATGCGCTTTTGCCCGGAAGCTCTCACGGCCATGAGCCAGCGCATACGCGAAATCCCCTACAATTACACCTCCTTCTCCGACCGGGAAATCGTCATCCGTTTCCTCGGCGAGGAGAACTGGCGACTCATCGAGGACTTGCGTGGCACCCGGCGCACGGGACGCTCAGCACGCATGTTGTTCGAGGTCCTGGGGGACATGTGGGTAGTGGCGCGCAATCCCTATCTGCAGGACGATCTGCAGCAGAATACCGACCGCCGTAACCAGCTCATCCATGCCCTGAACCACCGGCTCGACCAGTTCGAGGCGCGCCTGAACGACAACCGCCAGGCCGAAAAGCTGCTGCATGCGGCCCGGGAGGCGGTTGACGTTTTTTCCAACTGCTTCGCCGCCAACACCAACCTGCGCCGCAAGGTGAAAACGGCACTGGCAGGCATCACCCGCAGGGACAACATCGATTTCAGCGGCCTGGCGCGAGTCTCTCATGCCACAGACGCCACGGACTGGCGCGTGGAACTGCCTTTCGTGGTGATATCTCCCGACAGGGAAGAAGAAATCGCTCCCATCGTACGCGCCTGCATCGAGACCGGGCTGACTCTGATCCCGCGGGGTGGCGGCACCGGCTATACGGGCTCTGCCGTGCCCCTGGATGCCCATTGTGCCGTCATCAATACCGAGAAGCTGGAAATGCTCTCGGAGATCGAAGAAGTGGAACTGCCCGGCGTGCCCGGCAAGGTGCCCACCATCCGCACCGGCGCGGGCGTGGTCACCCGGCGGGTATCGGAAGCGGCCGAAGCGGCCGGACTGGCTTTCGCCGTGGACCCCACCTCCCAGGACGCCTCCACCATCGGCGGCAATATCGCCATGAATGCCGGCGGCAAGAAGGCTCTGCTGTGGGGCACAACCCTGGACAACCTGGCCGGATGGCGCATGGTCACGCCGGACGGCAACTGGCTGGAGGTGGAACGCCTGGAGCACAACCTGGGAAAGATTCACGAACAGGAACTGGTGCGCTTCCGTCTGCGCCATTACCACCCGGACGGCAAGACCGAACTCAAACCCGACGAGTTACTGGAGATCCCCGGCAGCCATTTCCGCAAAACCGGCCTGGGTAAGGATGTCACGGACAAGTTCCTGTCCGGCCTGCCGGGTGTGCAGAAGGAAGGCTGTGACGGCCTGATCACCTCGGCGCGCTTCATCCTGCACCGTATGTCCGCCCACGTACGCACCGTCTGCCTGGAGTTCTTTGGCAATGATGTCAGCCGCGCCGTACCCGCCATCGTGGAGCTGCGCGACTACATCGAGAGCCGGAAGGACGTGCGCATGCTAGGGCTGGAACACCTGGACGAGCGCTATATCAAGGCGGTGAACTACACCACTAAGGCGTCCCGCCGCGAGCGCCCCAAGATGGTGCTGATCACCGACCTCATCAGCGACGACGAAACCCTGCTGGAACAGGCGGCGGATCATGTCATCGCCCTGGCGCAGGCCCGTGAAGGCGAAGGCTTCATTGCCGTCAGCCCCGAGGCGCGCCGCCAGTTCTGGCTGGACCGGGCGCGCACTGCTGCCATTTCCGCACACACCAACGCCTTCAAGATCAACGAGGACGTGGTCATTCCCCTGGAGCGCCTGGGGGAGTACAGCCGGGGCATCGAGGCCATCAACATCGAGCAGTCCATCGCCAACAAGCTGGCCATCATGGACGCGGTGCTGGCATTCCTGAACTCGGATCTCACCCATTTGTGCCGCTGCGCAGACTTCCAGGACTCGGCGGAGAACCGCCGCATCATGGCAGACAAACAGGCCGCAGCCAAAGACCTGGTGGAAGCCGCCAGGCAGCGCTGGTCAGCCATCCTCGAAAACCTCGCTGAGCCGGCCGCCAGTCACACGGACCTGCTGCGCGAAGCAGAACGGGCGCTGATACAGCCCGGTGATACCCTGCTGGACATGATGCTGCGCCGGGATCTGCGCCAGTCCTACCGCGAGGAAGTGGAACAGCGCCTCAAGGACCGCTTCGCCGGACAGGATCTAGAGCCCCTGCGCAATGAGCTGGACAGCATCCATGGCAAGATCCGCGACAGCCGCCTGTTCGTGGCCCTGCACATGCATGCCGGCGACGGCAACGTGCATACCAACATCCCTGTTCATTCCCATGACTATGCCATGCTGCAGCAGGCCGACCGGGTAGTGGACCGCATCATGGCCCTGGCCCAGTCCCTGGACGGCGTGATCTCCGGCGAACACGGCATCGGTCTGACCAAGATACAGTACCTGGAAGAAGACAAGCTGCAGGACTTCGCCGATTACAAGCAGCAGGTCGATCCCGACGGCCATTTCAACCGCGGCAAGCTCTTGCCCGGTTCGGGACTGGAAGGCGCCTACACCCCTTCCCTGCGACTGCTGCAGCAGGAAGCCATCATCCTCGAAGACAGTGAGCTCGGTGAGCTCAACGATGATATCAAGCACTGCCTGCGCTGCGGCAAGTGCAAGCCCGTGTGCCAGACCCACATACCCCGGGCCAACCTGCTGTACTCGCCGCGCAACAAGATTCTCGCCACCGGCCTGATGATCGAGGCCTTTCTCTACGAGGAACAGACCCGGCGCGGTCTGTCCCTGCGCCATTTCGACGAGATGAACGACGTGGCCGACCACTGCACCGTGTGCCACAAGTGCGAGAGTCCCTGCCCGGTGAACATCGACTTCGGCGAGGTCACCGTGCGCATGCGCCGTATCCTGGTGGACCGCGGACAGAAGCGTTTCAGTCCCGGCGGCTGGGCCGCCATGCAGTTTCTAAACACCACCAGCCCCCGCACCATACGCATCCTGCGCACGGTGCTGGCAGGCTGGGGCTTCAAGGGCATCAGCCTGGGACACCGCCTGTTCAAAGCCTTCGGGCTGATCAGGAACAGCGGCAAACCGCCCGCCAATACGACGGGCGCACCGGGCGTGAAGCCCCTGGTGGTGGAACTGGTGCGCCGCCCCATCCAAGTGCAACTGCCGAAAACCGACTACCGCACCGCACTGGGCCTGGAAGACAAGACCCAGGTGCCCATTATCCGCAGGCCGGATCTGCCCAGTGAGGAAGCCGAATCGGTATTTTATTTTCCCGGCTGCGGCTCGGAACGGCTGTTTTCCGACATCGGCTTGGCCACCATTGCCATGCTGTACGAGACAGGCGCCGAGATCGTGCTGCCACCGGGCTATCTGTGCTGCGGCTATCCCCAGACGGCCAACGGCGACCATGCCCGAGGCAGGCAGATCACCACCGAGAACCGGGTACTGTTCCACCGGGTGGCCAACACCCTGAACTACCTCGACATCAAAACCGTCATCGTCTCCTGCGGCACCTGCATGGACCAATTGCTCAAATACGAGTTCGGGCGCATCTTCCCCGGTTGCCGCCTGCTGGACATCCACGAATGGCTGCTGGAAAAGGGCGTTACCCTGGACGGTTCGCAAACCACCCAATACCTGTTCCACGATCCCTGCCACAGCCCCATGAAGACCTACCAGCCCCTGGAGGTCGCCAGCGAACTGCTGGGCAAGGACGTGAAGCTCACCGACCGCTGCTGCGGCGAGTCCGGCACGCTGGGGACTTCACGACCGGACATCGCCACCCAGTTGCGTTACCGCAAGGCCGAAGACCTGCAGCAGGGTATGGCGGCACTGGGCGAAGGCGAGAAACGCATCCTCACCACCTGTCCCGCCTGCCAGCAGGGGCTGCTGAAATACGAGGAGGAAACCGGCCTGAAAACTGACTACATCGTCATGGAGATCGCCAACCAAAAGCTGGGGAACAACTGGCAGCAGGCCTTCATCGGGAAACTGAAGGCACAGGGTGTGGAGAAAGTACTGCTGTAGCCTGATGAATAACGCCTCTTCCCGCTGAAAAAAGGCGGCAACCCCTGTCCACCAAATTCCTCGTGATGGACTACAACAACGCCAGTACGGTGTACACCCGGCTATCAGGGAAGCAAGTCTTTTCCCGCCCGGAAAACACCATGGTCCGCCACGGAAAACCCGGGAACCAGGCTGATGCCAGGGGCGGCGTACACTACATAAGCACCATTTCCCACCACGACACTGTTTTGGCCAGCCGTTATGGAGTTTTCCGCGGAACAGAAATAATCGCCAGAGTAGGTCACGGGGCCGCTGAGCGTTTCATCGGCCTGGCCACAGCTGTCAGGAATATTCAATGTAACCTGCAAGTCGACCTGGTCGTAGTCTGCTCCACTGGAAAACAGGGTGGCCAGTGACTCATCCAGGGTCATCCCGCCATCGAGATAGTATGCCTTTTGAACATACGACTGGCAGGCAGCACTATTGCACAAATAACCAACTGTCCATTCTGCCGTGGGAATATATGGAACCACCATGTCATAGGAAACAAAAGCGTCTCCCGC
>DRLF01000434.1 GCA_011051425.1 Thiolapillus brandeum
AAAGTATTGATGCAGCTGAAGAGTCAGCCGGCAAAGGCGGTGATTCGCGCAGCGTACCAGGATGACCGGCCCAGCTCCTGGTTGTCTGAACGCGCGAAAATCCCCCAGCTGGTATTGCCGTTCACGGTCGGAGGGGATGAACGGTCCGGGGATCTGTTCAAATTGTATGATCGTACCCTGGACCTCTTATTGTCCGTGGCCGGGCAATGAACCCGTTCGTAGACTGGTCGATTGTCGGCCCACCTTTTCTGGCAGGCCTCCTGGTATTGAGCACCCATGTGCTGTTGGGCCGGGAGGTGTTGCAACGTGGCATTATCTTCATCGATCTGGCGATAGCGCAGATTGCCGTGCTGGGCGTGATACTGGCTCAGCAACTGGGCTGGCCCGAAGGCGGATGGGAAACCCAGGCTGCTGCATCGGCCGCGGCGCTTGCGGGGGCTTTTCTGCTGTACAGCTTTGAACGCTTCTGGCCGCGCCAGCAGGAGGCACTCATCGGCATCAGTTTCGTTCTGGCGGCTTCCGGCGGGCTGCTGATGAGTGCCAGCAATCCGCACGGGGCCGAACATTTGCAGGAGTTGCTCACCGGACAATTATTGTGGGTGCGATGGTCGCAGCTGCAATGGATGGCGGGCTTGTACGCCCTGATTCTCTTGCTGTGGGTGTTCATGGGATACGGGGGACGCAGGTTTTACGTGCTTTTTTCCCTGGCAGTGACCGCATCCGTACAAGTCGTGGGTGTTTATCTGGTCTTTGCCAGCCTGATCATACCGGCGCTGGCCATCCGCAAGCTGCCCCGGACAAGAGGGCTGGTGACAGGCTATCTGGTCGGGGCACTGGCCTACAGCGGGGGACTGCTGATTTCCTCCGTATATGATCTGCCCGCTGGGCCCGTTGTGGTGTGGCTGTTAGCCATTATTGCTGTTGTCGCGGGATTGTTAATGCCCCGTTTTTCCGCACAGAAAGCATAGCTTGTCACTGAGTGGCCGTTCTGCCTGTGCCCTTGCTTTTTCTGGGCATATACGGATGCGGTGAACAGACCGGAATGCGAGAAATTTTGGCCGATTCCCTGTAATATTCCGTGCTTTGGTTTGCAACAAGCACATTACATGCTCGAAGTGGTCAATCTGCAATGTATCCGCGGTGATCGATGCCTGTTTTCAGGCATCGGTTTTACTGTGGGTGAAGGAGAGCTGCTTCATCTGTATGGCCATAACGGCAGCGGCAAGACAACCCTCATGCGCGCTTTGTGCGGGCTGATTGCGCCCACGGAAGGCGAGGTACGCTGGAATGACGAGCCCATACGCAGGCAACGCGAGGAATATGCCGCCGAGCTGCTGTATCTGGGACATAAAAACGGTCTCAAAGACGACCTGACCGGCGTCGAAAACCTGCTGGTCGCCTGCCGTCTGGCAGGATTGTCTGTACCTGAGGACAGAGCCTGGGAAGTGCTGGAGCAGATGGGCCTGCGGGGACATGAGGATTTGCCCGCACGGGTGCTTTCCCAGGGACAGCAGAAACGGGTCGCACTGGCGCGGCTGCTGCTCAGCCAGGCGCCTCTCTGGATTCTTGATGAACCTTTCGTCGGGCTGGATGTGGCCGCGGTGGCCCTGCTGGAGAAAGTGCTGGCGGAGCATGTCGCCCGGGGCGGCATGGTGATACTGACCACCCATCAGGAAGTGGCTCTGACTACCGGCAAGGTGAAAAAGCTGCGGCTGGGCTGGAAGGAGGATGGCTGTGTTTAACGCCTTCCGCACCATCATCATGCGTGACCTGCTGCTGGCCATGCGGCGGCGTTCGGATGTGCTCACCACCCTGTTTTTCTTTGTCATCGTGGTGAGCCTGTTTCCCCTGGGTATCGGGCCGGAACTGAATATATTGCGGCTGATCGCCCCCGGCGTGTTCTGGGTGGCGGCACTGCTCGCTTCCATGCTGGCCCTGGAAAAACTGTTTTTTGTCGACTACCAGGATGGTGCTCTGGAGCAGATGCTCCTTGCGCCCCAGCCACTTTCTGTTCTGGTGCTGGGCAAGGTGCTGGCGCACTGGCTGGTGACAGGGCTGCCTCTGGTGCTGTTGTCGCCTTTGCTGGGGCTGCAGTATGACCTGTCGACTGCGACCATTGGTACAATGATGCTGACGCTGCTCATCGGCACCCCTGCGCTGAGCCTGATTGGCGCCATCGGTGCGGCACTGACCCTGGGATTGCGCGGGGGAGGAGTGCTGGTGTCGCTCTTGGTGTTGCCGCTTTATATCCCGGTGCTGATTTTCGGTGCAGGAGCGGTGGAAGCGGAGGCCTCCGGGCTGGGCGGTGCGGGGCATTTGTCCATGCTGGGCGCCATCCTGCTGTTGGCGGCGCTGGCGGCGCCTTTGGCAACCGCAGCCGCTCTGAGGATATCGGCAGAGTGATTTTTGCTATGGTAGGCTCAAGCTCAAATCAATGAATTTAAACGTGAACCTGAACCACAGCCGGAATTTTACCGGCATCCTGTGGTCAAAAACCTTACGCCCGCTGCTGCGGGGTTTGCCTGACTGGGTAACAGATTGAATCTTTATAAATTTTCATCGCCGACAACCTTCTATCCCCTGGCCGGCAGGATCGGAAAGATTTCAGCCCTGATTGCGGTGATACTGCTTGCCATCGGCTTGTACATGAGCTTTTTCGTGGCGCCCACGGATTACAAGCAGGGCGAGGGCTATCGCATCATCTTCATTCATGTGCCTGCCGCCTGGATGTCCATGTTCATCTATGTGGTGATGGCCTTCTGGGCCGGCATCGGACTGGTTTTCAATACCCGTCTGTCGTCCATGATGGCCCAGGCGCTTGCACCGACAGGCGCCATCATGACCTTCATTGCCCTCTGGACGGGTGCGTTCTGGGGCAAACCCATGTGGGGTGCCTGGTGGGTGTGGGATGCCCGCCTGACTTCGGAGCTGATCCTGTTCTTCCTTTATATCGGTTTCATCGCCCTGCAGGGATCTATCGATGATACCCGGCGTGCTGACAGGGCGGGTGCCGTGCTGCTGCTGGTCGGGGTGGT
>DRLF01000435.1 GCA_011051425.1 Thiolapillus brandeum
CCAGATCAGGTTTCAGGTAGTGATCACCCAAAGTCGGGCCTTGGGACGAATAGGTGGAGACGTAATCGTCAAAGAAATCATTCCCGGTACCATTGTCAGTGATTGAACCCACGGTAATCACCTTGGGCGAGTTGCCCGGGCTGGTGATAGTAAAGTTGCCATCACGGCCAAAATTGCCGGCGGAAGTAACTACCGTGATGCCGGCATCCCACAAGGCTTCGGCAGCCTGCACCAGTGGATCTTCAGCGGCGCTCCCGTCAACACCTTTGCCGAGAGACAGATTCACAATTTTGATGTTATATGCAGCAGCATTCCCCAGCACCCAGTTCAGGCCGGCAATGACATCCGAAGTCAAACCGTTACCCTCGTTGTCAAGAACCCGGACAGAGTAGATGGTGGCACCAGGCGCGACACCGGTATATGCCTGGTTGGAAAGCGTTCCGTCACCCCCGATTACGCCAGCAACGTGTGTACCATGACCGAAAGGATCCGACAGGTTGCAGGCACCGGCAGCTGTTTTTGCCGTGATCTGGACATTGTCTACAGCAAAGTATTCACTGGGTCCGCCATAAAGGTCATACACACGGAAACGCACGACAGTATTGTCGGAGATATAGGGAGTGATGTCGTAGCTTCTGGAACCGGAAGCCGCTCCGTCATAGGCATCGAAGATTTCCAGTGTGCTGTAGCTGGCACCGCCATTGCTGGAAATGTCGACAGCAACCCGATCCTCATCAGCTTCCACACCGGGTCCGGTACGGAAATCGAAACTGAACTCGGCTGCAGTGACCTGTGACAGATCAGCAGCCCGCCTTGCACTTGGCCGGGTACCCGTGTTGGGCCGGTCATCCAGGAAGAGCTCGCCGTTGTTAACCGTAACGTTGCCATAACCAGGGCCACGTCCTGCCACGTCGTATTCCACCCAATCCCCGTTCCAGAAAGCGGTGCCATCATTGCCGTCGAACCCGTTGCCATTGAACTCATCCCGATACGAAACACCACAAGTACCTTGAAGAGGAACAATGTTGACCTGACCCGCGACATGGAGATCGGCATGCGTGCTGCTTACACCCGAATCAAGCACGGCAACCGTGAGATTGGGGTTCACCGGAACATAACCGTATGATCCATATGCAGGCACCCGCGCGGTTTGGCGGGCGGCCAGAGAACTGGCTTTGACCGGGGCATCGACAGCGATAAATTCAACATTCTTGTTCTTTGCCAGTTTTTCCAGCTTATTTGCCGGCACCCGATAGGCACGCATTCTCAGTTTGTCAAAAATCCATTTCTGACGGATATCCAAATCCCCGGTTAGAAGCCTTTTTTCCCTGGCGGAATGCTTCTTGTAACGTACGATGACATCCACCATTTCGGTGCCACCGGCTTCTACACGGGCCCTGAGCTTTTCACTCATCTTGTCTCGCCCGTCACCCGCAGCACCACCAGCGTATACAGCACCAAACAACAGACTGAGGCAGGCAACCACAAGCAACGTACTGCGAGTGCCAAACCTCAATCTGCTTCTCTTGTTTCCTGCGCCGATTTCCATGCTTTTCTCCACTGTCAAAATGAGCCATGACGCCACAAATCCACGTGACTTGGTTCACATTGCAGCAATGACTGTGCCAAATCGTGATCCGGCAAACGGTGGCGGCTAAAAAATAATTTTATTTATTCGTTGATTCAATGCGTTAGTGGAACAGAGACAAGCACTTCCGGAACGCTTTGTTCAGCAGAGCATGTGGACTCACATGGAAAATTATGGCGTAATTTGCTGCTTATTCCGGCGGATCCGCCATTATTATGGACTGTATGTCCGTTTTTTCGGTGCATTATCCCGAGGAAGGTCTGAATTTTTCAGCCTTTCCTCGGCTCCTTGTTGTATCGATAAACGGGTATCCAGCATCCGTTTCCGGTCACGCGCTGTTTTCGGCTTTCCCCGTCGGGAAAACAGTTTGCCAAAACATCATTTATCTATCATGAACAAAAAGCAGTAATTAGGATAAACTCTGAGCCCATGAATAAACCAAACAATCAGCTCGTACTGTCCGCACTGGGCAAGGACAGGCCCGGTATTGTCGATGAACTGTCGAAAGCGGTGTTTCTGCTGGACTGCAATATCAGCGACAGCCGAATGACCGTGCTCGGTGGTGAATTTGCCATCCTGCTGCTGGTCGAAGGCCCCTGGAATCAGCTGGCACGCCTTGAAAGCCAGATTCCCGAACTGGAGAAGAACCTGGGCCTGACCATCATCGCCCGTCAGACATCGGATGCCACTGCCAGCGAGGATGCCATGCCTTACCTGGTGGAGGTGGTCTCACTGGACAATCCGGGTATTGTCCACAAACTGGCCAACTTTTTTTCCAAGCGCAACATCAACATCGTGGACCTTGCAACCAGCAGCTATGCTGCCCCCCATACGGGAACATCCATGTTTGCAGTACAGATGAATATCGGCATTCCCGCCGGCACCGCCATCAGCGAACTGCGTGATGAATTTCTGGAGTTCTGTGACAGCATCAACCTGGACGCGGTGCTGGAGCCTTACAAGAAACAGCTATAGTCCGCCCCTGCAAACCAATAAAAAAACGAAAGAAAAACGCCTTTTGGCCGAAAAGCATAAAGAGGAACCTGAACATGGTTAAAACTGGCAAAAAGATTCCTGATGTCGAACTTCTCCTTACAGGCAACAAGACCGCAAAACTGTCGGATTACCTGGGTAAATGGCTGGTGCTGTACTTCTACCCCAAGGCGAGCACGCCCGGGTGCACCCAGGAAGGCCTGGATTTCAAGGAAGCCATCTACAAGTTCCGCCGTCAGTCCACGGTGATCCTCGGTGCATCGCGGGACAGCCTCAAGGCCCAGGAGAACTTCAAGGCAAAACAGGAGTTCCCCTTCGATCTGGTGGCCGACACCGAAGAAGTCCTTTGCAATGCCTTCGGCGTCATCAAGATGAAGAACATGTACGGCAAGAAAGTTCGCGGCATCGAGCGCAGCACTTTCATCATCGACGACCGCGGCATACTGCGTCACGAATGGCGGGGGGGAAAAGTAAAAGAACATGTGCAGGAAGTACTGGATACCCTGAAAGAACTGAAAAAGAAGCACTGAGACCCATTGTCTATGCCTGAAGCCACCGAAAGAAAACGCCTGTTCGTGCTGGACACCAATGTACTGATGCACGATCCTTCTGCGCTGTTTCGCTTCGAAGAACACGATATCTTCATCCCCATGGTGGTGCTGGAAGAACTGGACAAGGGCAAGAAAGGCATGTCTGAAGTGGCGCGCAACGTGCGCCAGGCCAGCCGGTTTCTCGATGATATCGTTGCCCATTCCAGCAAACCGCAGATTGATCAGGGCCTGCCCATACCGAACTTCGGCAGTAACGGGCAGCAGGACAAGTCCGGCCGGCTGTTCTTCCAGACCCAGAGCCTGATCAACCATCTTCCCGACTCACTGCCCGGCAATACGCCGGACAATTCCATTCTTGCCGCTGCGCTGGCGCTCCAGGAACAGGTACCCGACCGCCGGGTCACGCTCATTTCCAAGGACATCAACCTGCGTATCAAGGCCGCTATCGTCGGTGTACCGACGGAAGATTACAACAACGATCAGGTGCTGGATGACGTCAGCCTGCTCTACAGTGGCACCCGGGAACTGCCGGGGGATTTCTGGGACAGGCACAGCAAGGACATCGAATCCTGGCAGGAATCCGGACATACCTTCTATCGGGTCAAGGGGCCGGACACTGAGGACTGGTACGCCAACCAGTGCCTGTACATGGAAGGCGACCAGTCTTTCGAAGCCATTGTCCGCCAGAAGGAAGACGATGATGCGGCCCTCATCGAACTGGCGGATGACTACCGCTCTGCAAACCATTCCGTCTGGGGTATACAGGCGCGCAACCGGGAGCAGAATTTTGCACTCAACATGCTGCTCGATCCCAATATCGATTTCGTCACACTGCTGGGTACCGCAGGCACGGGCAAGACCCTGCTCACCCTGGCCGCCGGACTGGCACAGGTGCTGGACAAAAACCTGTACAAGGAAATCATCATGACCCGGGTGACGGTGCCCGTAGGCGAGGACATCGGCTTTCTGCCTGGTACGGAAGAGGAGAAGATGACACCCTGGATGGGCGCGCTCATGGACAACCTGGAAGTGCTCACCCAGACCGGTGGCGGCGACTGGGGCCGGGCGGCGGCAGACGATTTGCTGCGTTCGCGCATCCGCATCCATTCCCTGAATTTCATGCGCGGCCGCACCTTCCTGAACAAGTACATCATTCTCGATGAGGCGCAGAATCTCACACCGAAACAGATGAAGACCCTGATCACCCGCGCCGGGCCAGGCACCAAGGTCATCTGTCTCGGCAATGTGGCCCAGATCGATACACCCTATCTGACTGAAACGACCTCGGGTTTGACCTATGTTGTGGACCGCTTCAAGCAATGGCCCCATAGTGGGCACATTACCCTTTTGCGTGGCGAGCGGTCACGACTGGCTGATTTTGCTTCGGATATTCTTTAGACTGTCACCATGACCCAGAATATACAGGAACAAAACATCAAACTGATGCGCCTGATGAAGCAGGCCATCGATGACAACCTGCTGGTGCCGGGCTTTCATCCCCTGCTGCAAACGCACTTTCCCAGCCGCAAGACCTATCTGCTGAGTTGCAACCTGAAAACAGCCACCGGACAGATAATCCCCTACAAGAGCTTGCGCAAGCTGGCCACCATGGCAGACATGGGTGCTGCCCTGGATCGCTGGATGGTCAAAACAGGCCTCCAGACACTGAAAAGGATGCATCTGGAACAACCGGAAGCGAACATCATCATTCCGCAATCCGCCTCGTCCCTGCACAATCGTGAATATCCCCGCTGGCTGGACCGCCAGAGCAGCCGCGAGGATGTGTCCATACGGGGCCTGATCATTTCCTTCCGGCTGTCCCAGATCGCCAAGAACCTGAAGCTCTCCAGCGAATGCATCAGCGGACTGCACCAGCTTGAAATCAATACCATGATCGACAGTTTTACCACGCATCCTGCCGCATTGAAAATTCTCAAGGCCATGGGCAGCCGTTACATGAGCGCGGCCCCGGCACTGCTCAAGGAAAATGACGATACCATCAAGCGAATCATCAATACCTGTCACAGACACAGCATCCTGATCCTCCTGCCGGGGATCAACCGCGCAGAAGACGTCAATCTTTGCTGGTCTTTTGGCGCCGACCTGCTGGAAGGAAATTACATTCACCCCCCCGCCGAAGACACCGACTTCAGTTTTTCACCTGTTATCGTATAAGCCGTGCAATGACAGACTCTCTCCAGCACCGGTTTGAACGGCTGTATCCCGCGCTGGCCAACGATGCATCGTTCCTACGCTCCCTGCTGGACAGTGGACGCCAGATATCCCTGCCCGCCGGCCAGCATATCTGTCTGGAAGGCAGCAACTGCAACCATCTGGCATTCGTGCTCTCTGGTACTGGCCGGGTGTACAAACTGGGTGAATCCGGGAGGGAAATCACCCTCTACCGGGTGGATGCAGGGGAATGCTGCATCCTCACCCTGTCCTGTATCATCAGTGAAAAACGTTTTCCCGCCTTTGCCGTCAGCGAATCCGATCTCGAAG
>DRLF01000436.1 GCA_011051425.1 Thiolapillus brandeum
CAGCGGCTACAACCAGAATATCGCCCAGGTGCGTATCGACGGCCTGGAACTGGGTTACGACTACAGCGGCAAAGCTCTGAGCCTGCACCTGGGCGGCAACTGGCAGAACCCCGAGGACCGCAGCACAGGAGAGCGCCTGCTGCGCCGGGCCGAGCACAGCCTCAACGCCCGCGTGGATTACGCCTGGGAAGACTGGCATTTCGGCGGTGACCTGCTGTACTCCGGCAACCGCAAGGACTTTGGCGGCATCACCCTGGACAGCTATACTCTGGTGAACCTCAATGCCAGTTACCGGCTGAACCCGAACTGGCAGATCTTCGCCAAACTGGAAAATGCCTTCGATGAAGACTACCAACTCGCCAGCGGCTACAACACCCAGGGCCGCGCCGGCTACCTGGGCATCCGCTACAACCGGTAATGCCGAATGGCCCGCCTGACCCGAATCGTCACCCGTACGGGTGACAAGGGCCAGACGGGCTTGGCGGATGGCAGCCGGGTGGACAAGGACAGCCTGCGCATCCAGGCCCTGGGTGATCTGGATGAACTCAACGCTGCCCTGGGACTGCTGTCCGTGGAACTGGATGACCCGCCAATGAAACGGCAGATCACAGACATTCAGCATCGGCTGTTCGATCTGGGCGGTGAACTGGCGCTCCCCGGCAGCACCGTCATCTGCGCAAACCAGGTACTTTCCATGGAACAGTACCTGGATGCCATCAACGAAAAGCTTCCCCCCTTGCGGGAATTTGTCCTTCCCGGAAGCACCCGCGCCGCCGCACAGGCACATATGGCCCGCGCCATCTGCCGCCGGGCCGAGCGCAGCCTGTGGCGACTTTCCCGCGGGGAAACGGTAAACTGCGAATCCCTGAAGTATCTCAACCGCTTGTCCGACCTGCTGTTCGTCCTGGCGCGCCATCTTGCCCGGCAGGCATCGGATAAGGAAACGACCTGGAACCGAAAAACGTGAAAAAACCCATCGTACTTGTTGGAATCGGAGAAATGGGCGGCGTCTTCGCCCGTGGCTTCCTGCGTCTGGGGCACCCCGTCTATCCTGTCACCCGCGATCAGGATCTGGAAGCTGCGGCACAGGAGATTCCCGACCCCGAAGCCGTACTCATCGCCGTGGGTGAAAAGGACCTGCCCCGGATTCTCGAAAAGCTGCCCGATGCCTGGCGCGAAAAGATCGTGCTGCTGCAGAATGAGCTGTTACCCGCAGATTTCGCACATCTTCCCCAGGCCACGGTGATTTCCGTCTGGTTCGAGAAGAAACCCGGCATGGACTACAAGGTCATCATCCCCTCCCCCTGCTTCGGCCCGAAGGCCGCACTCGTCCGCGATGCGCTGGGCCATCTGGATATCCCCGTCAGGATACTGGCCAGCGAAGAGGAGCTGCTGTTCGAGCTGGTGGTAAAAAACCTGTACATTCTCACCACTAATATTGCCGGACTCAAGACCGGCGGCAACGTGGGAGAACTCTGGTCGGAACATGAGGACATCGCCCACAAGGTCGCCAACGACGTCATCGATCTGCAGGAAAGCCTCACGGGCAAGACCTTCGACCGTGAAGCCCTGATCTCGGCCATGCTCCGCGCATTCGAAGGCGACCCGGAACACAAATGCATGGGTCGCAGCGCTCCGGCCCGGCTGGAGCGGGCCATGAACCACGCCAGGGAACAGGATATCGACCTGCCTACCCTGGCACAGCTCGCCTCTGAAATGCACTGATCCCGGGGGAAACACATTGACGAACGAACTCATGCCGGGCAGCACGGTCAAGCTGCATTTCAGCCTGTCCCTGACGGACGGCACCGTTGCCTTCGATACCGAGGACGATGCGATGACCTGCACCCTGGGAGACGGCACCCTGCTTCCTGGCCTTGAACTTGCACTCTACGGTCTGACAGCGGGCGAAGAACAGACCCTGACCCTTACCCCCGAACAGGCCTGGGGCGAGCGCAAAGCGGAACTGGTCAAGGAAATGCCCCGCAGCGACTTTCCTGCAGACGCCCGACTCGAGGCGGGGCAGGTGCTCTCCTTCAGCCTGCCAGACGGTGATGAAACCCTGGGCGTATTACTGTCAACCGATGAAGACAAGGTACTGGTAGACTTCAATCACCCCCTGAGCGGCCAGGACGTGGTGTTCCAGGCCCATGTTCTGGAAGTGAACAACAGCGGCATTCCCGACGACGAATAGACGCAGTATGTGCTGGGCCTGCAAACGGCATCCTGTCCGCTGAAACACCCGCTCAACTGCCGGAGCGTTCCTTGTACTCCGTGGCCACGCAGCCAAAAAAAGCCTTGAAACGCCGGCAGAAATGGCTGGGACTCTTGAAACCCAGGTCGTAGGCCACGGCGGTAATGGCCTCACCGTTACGGATGCGCTCCGCCGCCCGCTTGAGACGTAACTGCTGCTGCAGCTCCACGGGAGAACAGCCGATCTTCTCTTTGAACTCCACGTACAGACGGCTGCGACTCATGCCTGCATGACGGCAAAGCCGGGTGATGTCCAGGGGCTGGGAAAGGGTACTGTTGATCCAGTCCAGGGCTGCGATGAGTGCATTGGCTTCCGGATCCCTGCTGCACCAGGTGAGCAGGAAATCACGGGTCTTGTGACGCAGCAGGCGGACGATGAGTTCAGAGACATTCAGGTCGATGAGCAGATCCCGGTCCGGGTGGTTCTCCATGAACAGCTTGATGAGCCTGTTGAGCAGGCGCTGGGTTTCACTGTTGTGGTGGGTGTGCAGCACCGGATTGCCGAACTGCCACTGTTCCGCCACCTCGGTCATTCCCAGGGAATCGACCAGGCGTTCACTGACCTGGGTAACCTTTTCCCGGGAGATTTCCACAGTCAGGCAGGTAGTGGGGTTTTTCCGGCTGGCATCGGGAAAATCGATCTCCACCGCTTCCCCCGGTGCCAGCACAAAGCTTTCATGGGGCAGGAACACTGTCCCTGGAGCATCTGCCGC
>DRLF01000437.1 GCA_011051425.1 Thiolapillus brandeum
GCCTGGTTGGCCAGGGGCGGATTGCAGGCTCCCAGAATCCGGTAGGGACGATAGTCCACGTCCAGCTTGGCCTTGAGGGTCTTTTTGATGTCGATTTCCGTAAGCACGCCAAAACCCTCGGTTTTCAGGGCTTCGATAACCTGTTTCTCAACCTCGGCGAAATCACCTTGTACGCGGGTGGAAAAGTAATACATGTTTTCTCTCCTGTGGATTAATTAACCCTTTTTGCGGGCGGCTTGCGCCGTCATCTGCGCCCATTTTGCGTAGATGGCGTCAGGCCAGTGGGATTGTACCCAGGCCAGAATATCGTTGATCTGTTCCGCATTCAGTTTGTCCGCAAACGGCGGCATGCTGCCGCCCATGGGGATGCCGCCACGGCGCACAACCTGTTGCAGCAAAGGCATGGGATGATGCCAGGCATGGCCAGTACCATTTAGAGGTGGTGGCGGCAACTTGCCTTCTGCATTCACCTGTTTCCAATTGGGATCTCCGGAAGCGTCCGGCTTGTGGCACTGGGCACAGTTCTGCTGGAACAGTTCATTACCGCGCTCCACCTGTGCTTTGCTATACCATCGTGTTACTGCAGCCGCAGGTTTCATAGATCCGTGGATCGCTGAAACCGGACCCTGGGCTGCAGCGGCTTTCTCCCCTGGTTTCCCCTGATCACTGCATGCGGACACTCCCAGTACACTGGTAAGGGCAATTGAAAGAATAACGGTCTTGTTCATATATCTCAGTCCTCTTGTAGAAGTATAGATTCAGAATATGCCGCTTCAACAGGCATCTTCCCGGCAACGCTTACGAGTACGTATGTGATAAATGGCCGAGACGGGAACAATGGCCACCAGGCCATCGCCATCCAGGCCGGTATGGGCGGCTTCCATGATGAGTTCGGCAATGCTTTCCGCCCTGGAAGCGGCAATGAACACTTCGATACGTACATGGGTCACCATCCAGTCCTTGCGGAAGAAATCCGCATAGTCACCATAGCCTTTCGCCTGGGTGACACTCATGCCGGGCACACCTGCTTCGTGCAGTGTTTCCTCGATGGCGGTGACTACCGTGGGCCGCACGATTGCGGTGATCTTTGCAAAACTCATGGGCTTTCCTCCTGGGCAGATAAAGAATCATCGGCAGGAATCCCTCTCTGTTTCCAGATGAGGAACACCGCCGGTAAAACGATGAGGGTAAGTATCGTGGCGCTGACCATCCCCCCGATCATAGGCGCAGCAATGCGCCGCATGACCTCGGAACCGGTGCCTCCGCCCAGCATGATGGGCAACAGGCCGGCAATGATGGCGGCTACGGTCATCATGATGGGACGCACCCGCAACAGGGCACCTTCCACCACCGCCTTGCGCACATCATCTCTGACCAGAGTTCTGCCCTGGTGAGCCGCCTGGTCGATGATGCGGCGCAGAGCCTGGTTCAGATACACCAGCATGACCACGCCGATTTCCACGGAAACCCCAGCCAGGGCAATAAAGCCCACACCCACGGCCACGGACAGGTTGTAGTCCAGCAGATAGAGCAGCCAGATGCCTCCCGCCAGGGCCAACGGCAGGGTGCCGATGATGATGAGCACTTCTGTAAGATTACGGAAATTCAGATAGAGCAGTAGTACGATGATGACCAGGGTCACGGGTACCACGGTGGACAGCTTCTCTTTCGCCCGCATCATGTACTCGTACTGTCCTGACCAGGAAACAGAATAGCCCGGCGGCAGTTTCAGCTGATCCGCCACGGCTTTCTGCGCATCCACTACGTAGGAACCCAGGTCCCTTCCCTGGATATCGATATAGGTCCAGCCATTGAGCCGGGCATTTTCGGTCTTGATCATGCCGGGGCCGGATTCGATACGGATGTCCGCGACTTCTGCCAGGGGGATATGGGCGCCTGCCGGAGTGACCACTGGCAGATTACGAATCTTTTCCAGGGAATCACGGGTTTCCCGGGGATAGCGGACGTTGACAGGATAACGCTCCAGACCTTCCACGGACTGAGTGACCCGCATGCCCCCAAGGGCGGTACGCACCACTTCCTGTACATCGGTGATGTTCAGAGCAAAACGCGCCGCCGCCTTGCGGTCGATATCAACGGTGACATAGCGTCCACCCGCCACCCGTTCTGAATACACGCTCACGGTTCCCGGCACCTCCTGAATGACTTTTTCCAGCTCCCGGCCCAGATCCTGAATAACCTTGAGATCAGGCCCGGCGATCTTCACCCCCACTGGCGTCTTGATCCCCGTGGCCAGCATATCGATGCGGTTCTTGATGGGCATGACCCAGGCATTGGTCAGCCCCGGAAACTTTACCAGCGCATCCAGCTCCCTTTTGAGCTTGTCCATGGTCATGCCAGGGCGCCACTCCTCACGCGGTTTGAGCTGGATGGTGGTTTCCACCATGGTCAGTGGCGCGGGATCCGTGGCCGAATCGGCCCGCCCGATCTTGCCGAACACCCTTTTTACTTCTGGCACGGTTTTGATGAGCTTGTCCGTCTGTTGCAGAAGCTGCTGGGCCTTGCCAATGGACACCGCCGGGAAAGCACTGGGCATGTACAAGAGGTCGCCTTCATCCAGATCGGGCATGAACTCGCTGCCAA
>DRLF01000438.1 GCA_011051425.1 Thiolapillus brandeum
CGGTTACATCGATGCCGGGGACTACAAGCAGTTCATCTTGCCATTGCTGTTTTACAAGCGTTTGTGCGACGTGTATGACGAGGAGCTGGCCGATGCGCTGGAGGAGTCCGGCGGCGACCAGGAATATGCCGCGCTTCCCGAACAGCACCGCTTCCAGATCCCGGAAGATGCTCATTGGAAAGTCACCCGCACCAAGGTTAAGAATGTCGGCAAGGCCATCCAGGATGCCCTGCGAGCGATTGAGAAGGCCAACCCTGACACCTTGTATGGGGTCTTTGGCGATGCCCAGTGGACCAACAAGGACCGCTTGCCGGACCATATGCTGCGCGAGCTGATCGAGCACTTTAGCTCGCAGACTTTATCGCTTTCCAACTGCCCTGAGGTAACCGGTCATTCCAGACCGTTCTTCCGTCGCCCCGCTGCTGAGGCTACGGTACCTCTCTGTTTCCACAGCATCCACAGCAGAGGAGTACACCATGCCTACCCGAACCCATCATCGACGCTCGCATGAGGAATGGCAACGGCTGATCACAGAACAGCAACAGAGCGGATTGAGCCAGCGGGCCTTCTGCCGTGAGAACGGCTTGGCGCTGTCCAGTTTCCGCAACTGGAAGCGGCGCTTGGCCGCCACCCCCCCTGTTCCCGAGACAGGTGGTGGCGAGTGGCTGGAGCTGCCGCTGGATCTGAGCCACTCTGCCACCCCTCACTGGGAGATCGAACTCGACCTCGGTAATGGTGTCTGCCTGCGCCTGAGGCAACGCTGATGCTGTTTCCCGAGTCCCGGCTGCGAATCTGGCTCTACAACCAGCCCTGCGACATGCGTAAATCCTATGATGGCCTTTCGGCGCTGGTTAAAAACCGCCTCCGGGAGAATCCGCTCAGTGGCGAGCTGTTCGTCTTCATCAACCGCAAGCGTACCCAGATGAAGATCCTCTACTTCGACCGCAGCGGCTACTGTATCTGGAGCAAGCGCCTGGAGCAGGGGCGGTTCCAGAGCCAGGCCGGGAGCGAGGAGAAACGACGTCTGGAGTGGACCGATCTGCAGCTGATCCTGGAAGGCATCGATCTGCGTTCGGTACGTCATTTCAAGCGCTACAGGCATCCCATTCAGACACCGGTTGAGGTATAATGCTGCACATGGAAGCTGCTGTTTCAATTCAGGAAATCACGCCAGCGTTCGTGCAGGAACTGGTATCTGAGATCAGCAATCTGAGGCAGCAGAACCAAGCGCTCCAAAGCCAGCTCGACTGGTTCAAAAAGCAGATATTCGGGCAGAAATCGGAGAAGCGCCTGGTGGAGATCCCGGGGCAGCTGGAACTGGGTGAGTTGCTGGATGGAGAGAAACCGGCAGCCCCTGAGGTTCCCACCGAGACGATCACCTACATCCGGCGCAAGAAGCAGCGCGGCGACGACTGCGCCACCGACGAAGGACTGCGCTTCGATCAGGATGTGCCGGTGGAGGTGATCGAGATCGGGCACCCGGCACTGCGTGGTGCCGAAGCCGACGACTACGAGCCGATCGATTACAAGATCACCCACAAACTGGCACAGCGTCCGGGCAGCTATGTGGTGCTGGAGTACCGCCGGCCGGTGCTCAAGCACAAGCCGACCCAGACGCTTTCGACCCCGCCACTGCCCACGCCGGTCCTGGACCGGTGCTTGGCGGATGTAAGCCTGCTGGTAGGCTTACTGATCGACAAGTTCCTCTACCACCTGCCCCTGTACCGGCAGCACCAGCGGATGCAGTTGGCGGGGATCCAGCTGAGCCGGACTACCCTCACGATCTGGGTGCAGCGCACCATCGACCTGCTGAAGCCCATTTACGAGGCCCAATTACGGAATATTCTACTGAGCCGGGTACTGGCGATGGACGAAACGCCGATCAAGGCGGGCCGCCGGCAGAAGGGGAAGATGCACCAGGGGTGGCTGTGGCCGATCTATGGCGAGGGGGATGAAGTCTGCTTCACCTACTCGCCGGGCCGGGGCAGTCAACACCTCGAGGCGTTGCTCAAGGAGTTCGAGGGTGTGCTGCTCACGGATGGCTATGCGGCCTATGACCGCTTTGCCCGAAACAAGCCGGAAATCACCCAGGCGCAGTGCTGGGCCCATGCCCGTCGGTATTTCGTCCGGGCCGAATCGATCGAACCCAAGGCGGTGGCAGAGGCACTGGAGCAGATCGGTGCCCTGTACCGTATCGAGGAGGAGATCCGGAAGAAAGAACTCCGCGGCGAGGAGAAGCTGGCGTACCGGAGCCGGCAGAGCAAGCCCTTGGCCGATGACTTCTTTGCGTGGTGCCATGAACAGCGGCAACGGTTCGACCTGGTCAACAGCAACCCCCTGTCGAAGGCGCTGGTCTATGTGGCGAACCACCAGGAACAGATGAGCGTCTTCCTCTCCGATCCCGATGTGCCGATCGACACCAACCATGTGGAACGCAATCTCAGAGGCATTCCGCTGGGCCGGAAGAACTGGATGTTCTGCTGGACCGAGGTGGGTGCTGAGCAGGTCGGCATCATCCAGAGCCTGCTGGTCACCTGCCGGTTGCAGGGGGTGAACCCCTACACCTACTTGGTGGATGTCCTGCAACGCATCGCCTTGCACCCTGCACGGGAGGTGGAGGCGTTGACACCCCGGCGTTGGAAAGAATGCTTTGCCGGCAACCCCCTGCGTGCCCCGCTGGATAGGCTGCAATGATCGATATCGATCATCTGAGCATCGATGAACTGGTCGAGTTGAACAAGCGCGTGGTGGACCGGATCAAGCGCCTGGATGAGATGCAGGCGCAGATCAATATGATGGCCTTCAACCTGGGTGCGAAGGTCAGCTTCGATTCAAAGTACGGACGTCAGTTCGGCACGGTGGTGAAGTTCAACCGCAAGACCGTAGTCGTGGTGACCGGAGGCGGTCGCCGCTGGAAGGTCTCGCCCAACCTGCTTTCGGCGGTAAAAGACATCGACGACTCGCATCCTGCCGCCGGCCAAAATCAAAAACGCCTCAAATAATTTGGAATGGGGCAATAGCGCTCTGGAATGAACGCTTACGCCCTGAGGATGAACTGGGCGTGGGCTATGAGTTTCTGATCAAGAAATTCGCCGACGATTCCGGCCACACCGCTGCGGAGTTCTATACCAACCGCACCGTGGTCCACCTGATGACCGAGATGCTTGAGCCCAGGCCGGGTGAGTCGATCTATGACCCGACCTGCGGTTCGGCAGGCATGCTTCTCTCCGCGGTCGCCCATCTGAAGCGGTGGAACAAGGAATGGCGTAACCTGCGTCTCTATGGCCAGGAGCGAAATCTGCTCACCTCGGCCATCGGGCGCATGAACCTGTTCCTGCACGGCATTGAGGACTTCCGCATCGTCCGGGGCGATACCCTGGCCCATCCCGCCTTTGTCGAAGGCGACAGGCTGATGCAGTTCGACGTGGTTCTGGCCAATCCTCCGTACTCCATCAAGCAGTGGGAC
>DRLF01000439.1 GCA_011051425.1 Thiolapillus brandeum
CGCCGATCAGTCCATCCGCGGCGGCAAGCGTCTGCCCCTGAAAGTCAACGCCGACAAAGCCCTGGAAGGCTGTCCTCACGTTCATACATCGATAGTGGTAAAACGCGGTGGCGATCCAGTGGAATGGACCGATGACCGTGATGTCTGGTATCACAAAGCCATGGCCGATGCGGATCCTGTGTGCGAGCCCGAACAGATGGATGCCGAAGACCCCCTGTTCATCCTCTACACCTCCGGCTCGACCGGCAAACCCAAGGGCGTGCTGCACACCACCGGTGGCTATCTGCTTCAGGCAGCCATGACCCACAAGCTGGTATTCGACTACAAGGACAGTGAAGTCTACTGGTGCACCGCCGACATCGGCTGGGTGACCGGCCACAGTTATATCGTTTACGGCCCTCTGACCAACGGCGCCACCAGCCTGATGTTCGAAGGCATCCCCACCTATCCCAGCGCCAACCGCTTCTGGCAGGTCTGTGACAAGCACCAGGTCGCCAGTTTCTATACGGCACCGACGGCCATTCGCGCACTCATGGCCTGTGGCGAAGACCTGGTCAAGGAAACCTCACGCAAGAGTCTGCGCCTGCTGGGCACCGTGGGCGAACCCATCAATCCCGAGGCCTGGGAATGGTACTACCGCGTGATCGGTGACGAGCGCTGCCCCATCGTGGACACCTGGTGGCAGACAGAGACCGGGGCGCACATGCTCACTCCCCTGCCTGGGGCAACCCCGCTGAAACCCGGTTCGGCCACCTTCCCGTTCTTCGGCGTACAGCCGGTACTGCTGGATGATGAAGGCAAGGAAATCGACGGCAATCCGGCTTCCGGCAACCTCGCCATCAAGGCGCCCTGGCCTTCCATGATGCGCACCCTCTACGGGGACCACAAACGCTTCTATGAGACCTATTTTCAGATGTATCCCGGTTACTATTTCACCGGTGACGGCGCACGCCGTGATGACGACGGCTACTACTGGATCACCGGGCGGGTAGACGATGTTCTGAACGTCTCGGGACACCGCCTGGGTACCGCCGAAATAGAATCCGCCCTGGTATTGCACCCCAAGGTGGCGGAAGCAGCCGTGGTGGGCTATCCCCACCCCATCACCGGCCAGGGCATCTACGCCTATGTGACACTGATGAGTGGCGAAGAGTACAAGGATGAGCTGAAGGATGAACTCGTCCAGCTGGTCAGAAAGGAAATCGGTCCCATTGCCAAGGTCAACCTGATCCAGTGGGCGCCGGGTCTTCCCAAGACGCGCTCCGGCAAGATCATGCGCCGCATCCTGCGCAAGATCGCCGCCAATGAACTGGACAACCTGGGCGATACCTCTACCCTCGCCGACCCGTCCGTAGTGGATCATCTTATCGAGAACCGGCTCAACCGCTGACTGATTCCGGCACCAGAGAAAAGCCCCCTGCATGCAGGGGGCTTTTTCATGCGTGCAATAACGATCTTCGGAGCGCTTACCTGCTGTTGAGCATGACTTCCGGCAACTGATTGCCAATCGAGCCGGATGGTGCTTTCACACCCAGATAAGCTGCCAGCGTCACTGCAATATCATAAGGCGTGACTGCCCGGCTGATTTGCTTTGCAGACAGGCCGTTGCCTGCAAACATCACAGGCACGAAGGTATCGTAGCGCCAGGGGGAACCGTGCGTGGAAGCCACTACCAGCCCGTCGAAATCATTGATGAACACATCCGGCTCGAAAACCACATAGACATCACCCGAGCGCTTCGGGTTGTAATTGTTGAGCACGGATTTCATGCGGGCAAATGCCGGCTCTTCCCCTTTGCGCAAGGCACTGCTGGAAACCGCATAGGCGATACCGGGCATCTTCATCAGTTCTGCTGCCACCGCCTTCTCCACTTCGGGCAGGCCCAGGCCCTTCTCCTCGATCAATTGTCTGTTCAGATACACATAAGGATGATAGTAGGTTTCAATCAGTTCCTTACCAAAGCCGAACTGTTTTTTTACCGCTGCGATGGCTGCGGTTTTATCCAGACCCTTGAAATCGAAATACTGCCCCTTCCTGATGCCTATCTTGTGCAGGTAGCCCGGGGCCTCCGGCTGGCCATGGTCGGCAGAGAGCACGATGAGGGTGTTCTTCAGCCCAACTTTCCTGTCGATGTAGGAAAACAGATCGGCCAGCGTCCGGTCCAGGTGCGCCAGATTGTCTTCGGATTCCAGGCTGGAGGCGCCAAACAGATGCCCCACATAATCGGTGGATGAGAAGCTGATGGCAAGATAGTCCGGCACATCGTCCTGGCCCAGTTGTTCCCTGTCGATCAGGGTCTTGGCAAAGTCCAGCACCAGCTCATCGCCTGCGGGTCCCAGGGTCAGGCGGGTGGTGAAGTACTTGTCGTCCGCTTTGCCATACGCATGGGGAAAGGTTCGGCCAAACCCCGGAAAGTCCGTCTCGAAGGGTTGATCATCGGCATCGGCAAAGAGATATTTATCCGGGGCATACAACAGCGACCAGGATTTACCTGCATAGGCGGCAGCCATCCCGCGTGTATTCCATTCATTCACCCAGCCGGGGTATTTCTTGTAATAGTAATCGCTGGTGACAAACTGGCCATTGGCCTTGGAGAACCAGAAGGCTTTTCCTGCATGTCCTGCCAGGGATACCGCGCCGCGGTCCTTCACGGATACGGCGAAGACTTTCGCCTTGCCGGCGTAGTGCTCCGCCAGTTCATCACTGAAGGTGGACACCAGGATGTTCTGCGGCGAGCGTCCATCCACCCTGGCGGTTTTCTGGGTCGAATCGATCTCTGTCTTCCTGTTGACGTCGGCGCCTTCACTGAGCAGGTGGTAGTCGGGATCTTCGATGTTGTAAACCAGGCGGTCCTTTTCCCGGTCGAACCACACATTGCCCACCATACCATGCGCAGCAGGCACCGCACCTGTTGCCAGCGAAGCGTGTCCGACGATGGTTTCCGTATTGGCATGCTGATAATTGGCATTCGTATAGTGAATGCCCTTGTTCATCATATAGCGAAAGCCACCTTCTCCGGTTACATTGCGAAAGCGGTCGGGCAGATCACCCCGCAAGGCATCGACGGTAATCTGCAG
>DRLF01000440.1 GCA_011051425.1 Thiolapillus brandeum
CCTGCCCCTCTTCCCTGCCCCTCTTCCCTGCCCCTCTTCCCTGCCCCTCTTCCCTGCCCCTCTTCCCTGCCCCTCTCCCTGAGGGAGAGGGGAAATAGCATACAGGCCCTCTACCCCGGGAAGCAGGGAAATATCTGTAGCCCCTCTCCCACTGAGAGAGGGGTTTGGGGAGAGGGCATCACCGGGAAACAAAGCATTCATGGCAATTTTTCCCCCGCACCATTAAAATACGCGCCACTTGAGCCCTGGCGAGCACGGCTCACAAGATTTTTCACATCTGAATTTACTGGAGATTTCCACAATGAGACTGATTCTTTTGGGCGCCCCCGGCGCAGGCAAGGGCACCGTTGCCAAGATGCTGACCGCCATTGACGGTTCCGTACAGATTTCCACCGGCGACATCCTGCGCGCCGCCGTCAAGGAAGGCACCGATCTGGGCAAAGAAGCCCAGGGTTACATGAGCCGCGGCGAGCTGGTGCCCGATTCCCTGATCATGGGCATCATGGGCGAGCGCCTGCTGGAAGACGATTGCAAATCCGGTTTCCTGCTGGACGGCTTCCCCCGCACCATTCCCCAGGCCGAAGCCCTGAAGGAACTGCTGACCAAGCTCAACATCGAGCTGGACGGTGTGGTCAATCTGAACGTGCCCCGTGACGTGATCCTGGACCGCCTCACCACCCGCCGCACTTGCGAAGACTGCGGCGCCATCTACAACGTGAAGAGCAACCCGCCCAAGGTGGAAGGCGTGTGCGACAAGTGCGGCGGCAAGGTCGTGCAGCGTGACGATGAAACTGAAGAAGCCATCTCCAAGCGCCTGGACGTTTTCAACGAGCAGACCGCGCCTCTGGTGGGTTTCTACGAAAAGGAAGGTATGCTGTGGGACATCAACGCCACTTCCAGTGACGAAGTCGTTGCCACTATCAAGGAGAAGCTCGGCATCGCCTGATCGCGCAAGCTGAAAACACAAAAGCCGCCGCAGTATCCACTGCCGCGGCTTTTTTATGTCTGGCCTATTTCTGCTGTGGCGCGGCTTTTTCCTCCCGGGGCATTTTCATGGGTTGTGGCTGGCTGATACTCATGCCGGATTGCAGTGCCGCTGTATCATCGGCCTGTGGTGAAGGGGCAGTCGGTTTTACATCCCGCATTACCGGTTCAGCCTTGTCCACGGCGGGTGCAGGTTTCTTTTCGATCTGCAGCGGCGAGGTCCTTTTCTCGATCTTTCTCATCACATGGGCTGTGGGCCCGGCAGGTTTCGGCGGCGTTGCAGTCTCTTCGAGGGACTTGAGCTGCTCATGCTCTTTCATGGGTCGCCACCCCCGCTCGGGCTTTTCCGACAGGGGCGCATTGACTTCCTCTATGGGTATACTGGGGGGAGGCACAACTTCTACCGGCGCTCCTCTTTCCGTCGGCTCCGGCCGAAGCTCTCCGCTGGCATCCGGCTCCGCCGCCTTGTCATCAGACTCGTAATAATCTGCGTTCGGCCAGTCACTGCCCGGCGGCCTGATCAATTCGTTTCTGAACTTGCGGGTGGGCTGGCTGTGGTAGCGCTGGGTCTGCTGATAATCGGCATAGGGGCGAAAACCGGAATTGGGCGACAGACCGTATCCGGGATTTGCCGGCTGGACGGCTGCACTGCCCCCCGGGGGCGGCCAGTTTATGGAACCCGGGCCATTGCTCTGGGAATAATAACCGTCAGCCATGGCGACGGCAGAAACCAATAGACCACAACCCAAACCACAGAAAACCACACTACGCATTGCCGCTCCTCCAACCAGCATCATATTCAGAATCTACCACAATCTGCCAGACATGCGCATCTAGGAGCCCGTCGGACTTAGGAGGATTCTACTGCGGCGATGGGAAAGCGGTGCATTTTTCCGATCTTTTTCGTTGCGTAGAACTACTATGCGCCTTAAAAGTTCGAAAAACTGCCCTCACTTTCCCACTCGCCTCGCTACGAACCCCTAAGTCCGACAGACTCCTAGGGAAGCGCTTCCCTAGGCCAGTCCAAGAGGATTGTCCGGATCCACCCCTTCCATGAAAGGCAGATGGCGCTCCCTATGGGTCACCTGGTAAACCAGGCCGATCCAGTTCGCCACCACGGCCTCGGCGGTATCATGCCAGATATTGTCGATATTGCCGGCCACCAGCTTCTCGGGAAACACCGGCAGCGTCTCCCCTGCGTCCCGGGCGCGTTTCAGGCGCCAGGCATATTCGTCGAAGATGGCCTTCTGCTGCAGGCTGAAATAATTGTCAGGCATGGGCGGATAGTCTTCCCGCTCCCCGGCGATCCAGCGCAATACTTCACGTTTGTATTCCTTGAGCAGGGACACAGTATCGTATTCCGGGTGCCCCTGGAAGAACACGAAACGCAGACCATCCGGACTGGTGGCCAGATGCACACCAATCTCCTCACTTTCCACCAGCACGCGCAGACCGGCTTCACGAAACTGTTCCGGTGTCACTGCATTCCAGCGGGAATGGGGCACGTGGAAACGGCTGTTGACATCGTTTACCAGGGGATGGGCCTTGTCCATCACGCGATGCGGGAACACACCCCAGATTTTCTGTTCCTGAGGAACACGGTGCTGAGCGTAGCGAAACTGCAGGACGGCATGGGTGGTCAGACAGGAACACAGGGTGGAGGTGACATTTTCCCAGGCCCAGTCGATGACCCTGATCAGGGGCTCCCAGAACGGCTGATTGGCCAGTTCCGGTCCGGTGACATTGGCGCCGGTGATGATCAGGGCATCCAGCCCCTTCTCCCGGATGTCATCGAAGCTTTCATAGTAGGCGTCGATATGCGCCTGGGCTTCGGGACTGCGCGGCAGTTCCGGCAGGGTGAAGGGATGCACATAGAACTGGGCGATGGGATTGCTCTCCCCCACCAGACGGAAGAACTGGCGCTCGGTGGCGGCCAGAGCCTTGTCCGGCATCATGTTCAGCAGGCCGATGTGCAGCTCGCGGATATGCTGGTGCATGGCGCGGCCCGTGGGCAGCACCAGCAGGCCTTCCTGGCGCAGGCGTTCGAAGGATGGCAGATCGTTGTGGGCAACCAGGGGCATCAGCTTTCCTCCCGGGCAATGGCCGTTTCCAGCAGATCGAGAAACTCCGTTTCGGTGTTCACCCCGGCAAGTTCCTTAGAGGTGACGGTATATCCCTGGCGCGCAATTTCCTCATAGCGGGGTATGCGGGAGTGGAACAGTCGCGGGAATACCCAGCGGGTAAAATCGTCCGGATCCATCTGCGCCGCATAGTCCAGATCCATTTCCGCCAGATATATTTCCAGTTGCTCCAGCAGGAACTCCGGACGGTAGTAAAGGGGCTTGGGCGATGACTGGGCACGGCTGATGAGCTGCTGTTCCTGTTCTTCATCGGTGATCTTGATGTAGAGAATGAAGCTGTGTTGTGCCAGCAGTTCAATGACGCCGGGCTCGTCCAGTTCAC
>DRLF01000441.1 GCA_011051425.1 Thiolapillus brandeum
GAGAGAGCCCCTGCTGTCCATTACCCATCTGTGGCGTGCGTTCCATGCCGCCAATGGCGAGCACAAACACGGGCGGCATGACGAGTACGAGTACCGCTGCTTCAACTTCCTGTATGTGCGTAGCTTCCTGCAGCAGAATGCACCGCTGGAATCCCTGACGGTATTCAACTGGTTCACACCGGATGATGCACCGTCGGAACTTGCCAGTGCCGGGCTGGTGGCGCCGGAGATGACCATCATGGGTATCGACGGCCTGCATCATGTCATGATGTCCCTGGTGCATGAAACCTATACCTATGAAGTCCACGATATGAGTGCCCACCTGGATGTGAGTCAGGAACGCACCTGGCTGCAGAATGGACAGCTCGACCGGCTCCTCGACCGGCTGGATCTGGTGCTGATGGCCGGTTCGATGACCGCCGAGATGCGGCAGTTGCTGCTTGCCTATCTCCATGATCATTCCGCCACGCCGCCGGACACGCTGGTGAGAAACCTCATATCCCTGGTCGTCACTTCTTCTGAATATGCGGTACAGCGGTAGGAGGTTGCCATGAAGAAGATCGGAAGACGCCGGTTCCTGCGCAATTCCCTGCTGGGAGCGGCGAGTGTTTCACCGTTGTCGGCACTGCTGGGGATGCTGTCGGAAGCGCAGGCGGCGGACAGCAGTGGCGGCTACAAGGCGCTGGTCTGTGTGCTTCTCGAAGGCGGTGCTGATGCCTTCAACATGGTCGTACCGGCAAACGGTAGCGCCTACCAGGCCTATGCCGATGTGCGGGGCAGCATGGCGCTTGCACGTGGCGCCCTGCTGCCACTGGATACGGCGCCGGACCAGGACGGCGTGAAGTACGGTTTCCATCCCGTCATGAGCCGCATGCAGACGCTGTTCAACCAGCAGAAGCTGGCAGTGGTCGCCAATGTCGGCACCCTGGTCCAGCCGGTGACCCGCGCTGATGTGCTCGATGGCGCACCTGTGCCCAATCAGCTCTTTTCCCACAACACACAGCGTGATCTGTGGATGACTGCTGATGCTGCCGTGCGGCAGAAGGCGGGATGGGCGGCCCGGATGGCGGATGTGCTTGATCCGGATGAACCGCTGTTCAACCTTACCAGCGGCGGAAAGAATCTGATGCAGCAAGGTGGCGCAAAGCCTGCCTTCGAATTTGATGGCGGCGGTATTTATGCCTTCGACGACTACTATGCTTTCCGCACCGATGGAGCGCTGGGGGAAACCTACCGGCAGCTGATGCAGCATGACAGCAGCCATGCCAACCGCCTCATCAGGGCCTTTGCGGGTCGCCGTACAACCAACATCGGGCTGTTCAATGCGCTTTCCGGCGTTCTGGAGGATGCCCCGGATTTTCAGGACTTTTCCACCGGTGTTCATGAGTCCGGTACACCACTTGGGACGCAACTGCGTGCCGTGGCACGTATGCTGTCGGCCAGGGACAAGTTTCCCAACCGACCCCAAAGACAGGTTTTCTTCGTCAACTATCATGGCTGGGACACGCACAACACGCCCCTGGACGAAGGCAGCCATCTGGTGGACTATCTCGACAAGTCCCTCGGCGCCTTTCAGGATGCCCTGGCGCAACTGGGCATGGAGCAGCAGGTAACAACTTTCACCTGTTCCGATTTCGGCCGTTCCATCACATCCAACGGTGCAGGTACGGACCATGGCTGGGGCGGGCATGCCTTCGTGATGGGAGGAGCGGTCAGGGGAGGAGCGATCTATGGCCGCATGCCAGCGATACGACGCGATTCTCCTGATGCTATCGATGACAGGGCAATACCGCTGATTGCCGTGGAACAGTATTATTCCCGTCTGGCAGACTGGTTCGGTGCATCACCTGCAGAGCTGGACGTGATCTTCCCCAATCTTCATCGCTTTTCCGGTTCCGGACTGGAATTCATGGACAGCGATGTGCTTTTTGCAAACGGCTTCGAGTAGCTGCATCTCTGAAAGAGGCTTTCCTGCCGGCTCCAGCCTAAAGTTTTCCTGGCTGTTGCCGACAATTCCCCTGAGACCGTTCCCGGGAGGAAAGTACCTTGTCCAGCGTATTGCAACCACAAACTGAAGATTGTGCAGAAGGAGAATCCTTCGACACGGGGGCCCGGATCGGCGCCTGTATGGTCAAGGCCGGCCTGCTTTCCGAGAAGGATCTGAAATATGCGCTGCGCGTGCGGGAGAAGATGGGGGAGGATTACCCCCTCACCCGCGTACTGCAGGAACTGGGTAAGCTCGACGATGAAAAGCTGCGGGAAGTGCAGAAACAAAGCTGCCTCAACCTGCCGCTGGGCGCCATGCTGGTGGAATTGGGACATCTGCAGCCCCAGGAACTGCGGGCAGCCACGGCCATGCTCGAAGAACCAGCATGGCAAGGCCGGCAGCTGGCCGAACTGCTGGTGGTTCAGCAGATGATTCCCGAGCATGTCCTGCTGAAAGTCATGTCGGATCAGCTTGGCTACCCCATCGTGCATCTGACCGGCAGAGACGTGGACAGATCCCTGCTCAACCAGGTCAATCCGGAATGGTGCCGGCGCCATCAGGTCCTTCCCATCGAAAGACAGGAGGAAGGCATTCAGGTGGCCTTCGCCGATCCGACCGACAATACCGCCGTGCAGGCTGCTCGTTTGGCATTCGACAGCGGCATCCTGCCGGCAATCGCCTCACGCCGCAGCATGGAGACGTTCTTTTCACAATGGGAAAGGGAAATGAAAGCCGGTGGTGCAAAGCCGGCTGTCGGCAGCAAGGTTGACAAGAGTGAAACCACCTTGCTGGTGAACCGTCTCATTTCCGATGCCATCGGCAAGGATGCCAGCGATATTCATATCGAACCCATGCAGGACCATGTGCGCGTGCGTGTACGCTGTGACGGCATGCTCATGCAGGACAGGGAACTGGGCAGGGATGTGCTGCCGGGAATCATCGGGCGCCTCAAGGTGATGTCCAAGGCGGATATCGCCGAGCGCCGTCGTCATCAGGGCGGTGGATTCAAGTTTACGGACAGCAAGTCGGGACTGGAATGTGATGTCCGGGTATCGTTCTACAACACCATCTTCGGTGAAAAGATCGTCCTGCGTCTCCTGACCCGCAAGGCGTCCATGCTGGATGTCACCGACGTGGGCATGGCCCCGCGCATGCTGCAGCGCTTCATCGATGATGCGCTGGATATTCCCAGTGGTGTTATTCTCATCACCGGTCCCACGGGTTCGGGAAAGACCACCACGCTGTATGGTTGCGTGAATTATCTGAACGACAGTGAACACGCGATCATTACTGCGGAAGATCCGGTTGAATACGTGATCGAAGGTATCGCCCAGTGTTCGCTCAACGACAAGATCGGTCTTACTTTCGAAGAGAGTCTGCGCCACATGGTACGTCAGGACCCGGATGTGATCGTGCTGGGGGAGGTGCGTGACCGGTTTTCTGCTGAAGCCGCGATACAGGCGGCGCTGACCGGGCACAAGGTGCTTACCACTTTCCACACCGAGGACAGCATTGGTGGCCTGTTGCGACTGATGAACATGAATATCGAAACCTTCCTCATTTCTTCCACTGTGGTTTCAGTGCTGGCCCAGCGCCTGTTGCGCAAAGTGTGTCCCCACTGTGCCGAGAGCTACCGCCCCACGGCACGGGATCTGCAGCGGCTGCGGGTGCGTGCTTCCGATCTGGCCGGCGCCGAGTTCAAGCAGGGCCGGGGTTGCCATCATTGCCACTACACGGGATACAGCGGGCGTGTGGGGGTGTTCGAACTGCTGGTGCTGAATGAGCCGGTCAAAGATGCCATCCTGAATCGCAAGACATCTTTCGAAATCCGCCGCATCAGTGTGGAGACATCCGGGCTGATCACGCTGGTGGAAGAC
>DRLF01000442.1 GCA_011051425.1 Thiolapillus brandeum
TGCCAGTGGAAAACTGCTGACCCGTAAGCAACCTCTTGGCCGGGTGGTTTCCATCACTCCCTGGATGGCCTACGTTGTCCTGATCCTCTTTCTGGCAGCGCTGTTCCTGGTTTCAGGAAAAATCTATCGATGGTTCAAACGGCGGTATCACAGGTACAGGCACTACCAGAAAGCGCTGCAGTCATTCCGCCTGGCAGACGGTCCCGCAGGCTTCAGGGAAGGCATCGCTGAAATCGCCAGGGCAGAGCACTGGCCCCACAACCTGACCTTGAATGCCTGGCTGGAACGCTGGTCAGCCCGTTATCCCCAAGCCGCTTCCCTGGCCAGCGGGGTGGCCAAACTGCAGCAGAACGTCTATGCGGGTACAGAGACAAGTCTGGATGAAATGCGCTCCTTGTTCACTGCTGTTTGTTACCGGCAGGAACCATGGTTGCTGGCCACGGAGCGCGAAACCAGGGCGAACAGAATCCGCTATTGACCCGACCACGTCAGGTTGGCATTCCCATATGCTTCAATGCCCGACCTGACGCGTATGGACCAAAGTCTGCTTCAGCCGTTTCAGGAATGAACGGTGGCGAAGTGTGTGGTGCGAGAGATGACGGTAGACCGCGACCTTGACGATATCGGTGACGAAGGCGGAAGCGATGGAATAGCCCCATATCAGTGCAATCTCGGGCCAGCTTATCGGCGTGATGAGACCGAAACCGTAGGCCGCCAGCAGCGTAGCCGCCACCTTAGTGACCACGGCAGACCAGACCATGATGGGCGCTGGCCAGGGTTGTTTCCAGAAGTGACCCTTGGTGCGGGCAACGAACAGCACCAGGTGCCCGGCCACTGCCATCTTCAGAAATACATAGGTCTGTACCTGGGGCACATCCAGGTGCAGCCAGTCCATGGCCAGCAGCAGCATGCCGAAGCTGCCGATAACGCCAACCACGCCCATGGACGTGGCTACAGTAATTACCTGCGCCATATTCCAGCGTACCGGCTGCTGTTCCAGCCCGGTATGATCATAGGCGATGGTCATGATGGGCACATCGTTGAAGAAAGCCAGCAGAATGATCATGATGGCGGTGATGGGATAGAAATTGAAGAACACCATCGTCAGCACGACAAAGAGCATAATGCGAATGGTTTCGCTGATACGGTAGATGGCGTAGCTGTTCATCCGCTCGAAAATGCGTCTCGCTTCTTCGATGGCGCCGATAATGACCGACAGTCCCGGTGCTGTCAGCACCAGGTCCGCCGCCGCCCGTGCGGCATCGGTAGCGCCACTGACAGCGATGCCCACATCGGCCTGTTTCAGCGCCGGCGCATCGTTAACCCCGTCGCCTGTCATGCCGGTGATGTGATTGTTGGCCTGCAGCGTCCTGACGATGGCGAACTTGTGTTCGGGAAAGACTTCCGCAAAGCCATCGGACTTCACTATCTCGTCGCCCCTGATGGCATTTTCTGACTGATTCTGGTTTTTGGCTGGCAGGGCATCGGCTTGCAGGATGTTTGTTCCCAGCCCCAGTTTGGCAGCGATCTGCCTGGCGATGGACAGGTTGTCGCCGGTAACCATCTTGACGCTGACGCCATATTCCCTGGCGCGGGCGATGGTTTCAGCGGAATCCTCGCGGGGGGGATCGAACATCGACAAAATGCCAAGGAAGGTCCAGTTGGCATTTTCCGTGTCCTTTCTTGCCACGCCCAGGGCACGATAACCCTGTTTGGCAAAGGCGTCGACCACCTGTAGTGCACGCTGCCGTTCCTCGCCGGTGAGTCCGGCCATTTCGATGATGACCTGGGGTGCGCCTTTGGCGACTTGGAATGTCTGGCCTGTGGCATCCCGTACAGTTGCCTCAGTGTGCTTGTGAACAGGATCAAAAGGAACAAACTTTACCTGCTCGAATTGCGTCAGATGATCCCTGTCCTGCAATCCCTGCAGCACCGCCTCATCGATGGCATCTCTATCTTCCTCACGGGAAGCCAGCGCTGCCGCGAGCAGGACTTCCTGGGTATCCGCAGCCGCAAAAAGCTCTGTATCGCCCAGGGTCAGGCGGTTTTGGGTCAGCGTGCCGGTCTTGTCCGAGCACAGCACGTCCATGCTCGCCATTTCCTCGATTGATTCCAGACGGGTAACGATCGCCTTGCGTTTGGACAGTGCCATGGCACCTACCGCCATGGTCATGGACAATACTGCAGGCATGGCGACCGGGATGGAGGCCACCGTGAGGATAAGGGCGAACTGCACCAGATCCAGCCAGGGAGCGTGGCGGTGCAGTTGCACCAGCACCAGGATGGCAACCAGGCCCAGGCTGACGTAGATGAGATAGTCGCCAATGGTGAGTACGGCCTTCTGAAAGTGAGAAACTGTCTGTGCCTGTTCGACCAGTCCTGCCGTCTTGCCAAAGCGGGTGTTCTTGCCGGTAGTCGTTACCTCTGCAATCACCTCACCCTGCTTGGCAATGGTGCCCGAGAAAGCATCGTCACCGGTGCGTTTTGTCACCGGTAGTGACTCACCGGTGAGCGCAGACTGGTCCACGCTGAGGTAGTCGCCTTCTATCAGCTTGACATCGGCCGGGATTACATCGCCCAGGCGAATTCTGATAATGTCACCGGGAACCAGCTGCTCAGCACCAATTTCCTGCCATTTTCCATCACGCAGAACCCGCGCTTTCAGTGCAAGCTGCTTTTTCAGTGCTTCGACCGCGTTGCTGGCAGTGAACTCCTGCCAGAAGCCGACGCCGGCATTGAAAATCAAAAGGGCCATGATGATGGCAAAGTCTGTCCA
>DRLF01000443.1 GCA_011051425.1 Thiolapillus brandeum
GAGAGAGCAGCCGCGCATCCTTGCACCAAGGCAGGAATTCAGGGTAACTGTCCACGTCATTCACGATCTCGAACAGCACTTCTGCCGACACCGGGACCAGCGCCGTTTTCTCCACTACCGCCATCAGCCGCGTCCCACTTCACGGTCGAGTTCACCGCTGTGCAGCTTTTCCAGATAAGCCGACAGCTTGCGCTTGACCTGACCACTCAGCGCATAGAGAGCAAACATGTTGGGAAACGCCATGGACAGCAGCAGCAGGTCGCTGAAATCCAGCACCGCCGAGGCGCTGCCTATGGAACCGGCCACCACCACCAGCACGAACAGCATCCGGTAAAGCATGGAAAAGCGTTCTCCGAACATGTAGGTCCAGCAACGCTCTCCATAATAGGACCAGGAAATCATGGTCGAATAGGCAAACAGCACCACCGATACGGACAGTACGATAGGAAACCAGCTGATGACGCTGCCGAAAGCCATGGCGGTCAGCGCCGCACCCTGATTGTTGGCGATGAGTTCGGCATGCTGACCGTTGGCGTCATACACGCCCGTGATGATGATCACCAGGGCAGTCATGGTGCAGATCACCACAGTATCGATGAAAGGCTCCATCAGCGCCACGATGCCCTGGCGGGTGGGATAAGGCGTACGCGCCGTGGAGTGGGCGATGGCTGCCGAGCCGATGCCCGCTTCGCTGGAGAACGCCGCCCGCTTGAACCCCTGAGCCATGATTCCCACGAAAGCCCCCATACCCGCTTCCATGCTGAAAGCACTGGAGAAAATCAGCGCAAAGACTTCCGGCACGCGGTCCGCATTGGCAAAGACGATCCACCCCGCCGCCAGCAAGTAGATGCCCACCATAGTCGGCACGATGGCCTCGGCCACGTGGGCGATTCTGCGAATGCCACCGATGATGACAACACCGACCAGAAACGCCATGACCACGCCAAAAATCCAGGGTTCTTCAGCCAAATAGGGAATCTGCTGCTTGACCGCAGTGAGAGACTGACTCACCTGGAAAGCATTGCCTCCCCCGAGAGAAGCTCCGATGGTCAGGATGGAAAACAGGATCGCCAGCCCCTTGCCAACGCCTTTCCAGCCCAGACCGGCAAACCCCCGCGACAGATATTCCATGGCGCCGCCCATGACGTGTCCATCGGGACGGATTTCGCGATACATCTGCGCCAGGCTGGCCTCGGTGAACTTGGTGCTCATGCCCAGGAGCCCGGCAATGATCATCCAGAAAGTTGCACCAGGGCCACCGATGCCGATGGCGATGGCGACACCCGCAATATTGCCCAGGCCCACCGTGGCGGACAGGGCCGCGGTCAGCGCCTGGAAGGGCGTTACCTCACCCACGTCGTCGGGACGGCTGTATTTCCCCCGCACGATGGCGATGGAATGCCCCAGCAGCCGGAAATTGATGAAGCCCATCTTCACGGTCAGGAACACCGCACCGGCCACCAGCCAGGCAACGATAAAGGGAAACTCCCCTTCCCCGGGAAACACATCGAAAAACAGTACCGTCGCCAGCCAGCCGTTGAGCACACCGAGCGCATCGTTCAGCGTGCCCGCCGCTGCTGCCTCCTGTCCCGCCAGTACATTGCCGGATGCGGCTACCGTCAGCAGCAGCACCACTGCATGAAAAAATTTTCTGTTCACAACCCCTTTTACTCCCGCAATTCGGTTCTCATGCCGGCCTGCCACGGGTTACAATCACCCGATGGCCAAAAAGACGAAAAACAAGGGCAGCAAGGGCAATACCATTACCCTGAACAAAGCCGCCGGACATGAATTTTTTATCGAGCAGCGCTTCGAGGCAGGCATTGCCCTCGAAGGCTGGGAAGTAAAGAGTTTGCGGGAAAATCGTGTGAATCTCAAGGAGAGCTACGTCCTGATCAAGGATGACGAGATCTGGCTGTTCGGCGCGCACATCACGCCCCTGCCCACCGCCTCCACCCACATCAACCCCGACCCCACCCGTACCCGCAAGCTGCTGCTGCACCGCAGGGAGATAGACATGCTGCGCGGCCAGGTGGAACGCAAGGGTTACACCCTGGTGCCCACGGCCATGTACTGGAAACGCGGCCGCGCCAAGCTGGAGATCGGCCTGGCCAAGGGAAAGAAACAGCACGACAAACGTGCCGTTTCGAAGGACAGGGACTGGCAGCGCGAAAAAGCACGTTTGTTCAAACGTGGCTGACCGGCGTCAATCACCGGAATTAAAAAACAGACCATAATTAACAAATACCATTATTAATGAGATCCCGAACATGGAAAACCAACTCATCGACGTAGACGGCCAGCAAATGACCGCGGACGAACTCATCGAAAAATACCACGATGCGAAGCATGCCGAACGCAAGCTGAAGAAAGCTGCCAAAAAAGCGCTGATGCGTCGCCGCCAGGAGCAGTCCCTCAAGCCCTATCAGGCAGAACTGATCAAGATGCAACAGTTCATGGAGAACACCGGCAAACGCATGATCATCCTGTTCGAAGGCCGTGATGCCTCCGGCAAGGGCGGGACCATCCGCCGGGTCACGCGCTACATGAACGAGAAGCACTACCGCGTCGTCGCCCTGGGCAAGCCCACCAACGAGCAGCGCAGCCAGTGGTTCTTCCAGCGTTATGTCACCCAGTTTCCACGTGGCGGCGAAGTGGTGCTGTTCGACCGCAGCTGGTACAACCGCGCCATGGTGGAACCCATCTTCGGTTTCTGCACCGCCGAAGAACACAAGAATTTCATGCGTGGCGTTGGCGGCTTCGAGAAAGATCTGGTGCGTCAGGGCACTATCCTGGTCAAACTGTATTTCAGCGTCACCAAGGACGAGCAGGAACGCCGGTTCGAACGCCGCAAGACCGACCCCCTGCGCCAGTGGAAGCTGAGCGAGGTTGACGTACAGGCACAGGAGCGCTGGGATGACTTCACCACCCAGAAGTACGAGATGCTGAAGAAAACCCACACCACCCATGCACCCTGGACCGTGATCCGTTCCAACGACAAATACCTGGCACGTCTCAATGCCATGAAGGCTATCCTGAACGCGGTGCCCTATGACCGCACGGAATCTGAGCTGGATTTCGTGCCGGATCCCGCCATCGTCATCTCCGGTGCACGCGAAGTGGAGATCATGGAAGCCGAACGCCTGCGCAAGGGCAAATTCACTTCCTGATGCAGGAACTGGTACTCGGATCCACCTCGCCTTTCCGGCGCGAACTGCTGGAAAAGCTGGGCCTGCCTTTCTCTGCGGTGGCTCCCGACGTGGACGAGACCCGCCGCGAAGACGAGTCACCCCAGGCGCTGGTATTGCGCCTCGCGGAAGCCAAGGCCAGAGCAGTGGCTGCCGCTCATCCGGAAGCACTGGTCATCGGCTCGGATCAGGTCGCTTGTGTGGATGAACAGATCCTGGGCAAACCGGGCAACCGGGAAAAAGCCATTGCTCAGCTTGAATCCATGTCCGGGAAGACCGTCTGCTTCCATACCGGCCTGTGCCTGTGCAATGCAGCCACCGGAAAGACACAGGTTGTCTGCGACGATTTCCGGGTGCATTTCCGGCAACTCGGGCACGAACAGATAGTCCGCTACGTGGACAAGGAAGAACCCTTCGGCTGCGCGGGAAGTTTCAAGTCCGAAGGCCTGGGCATCGCGCTGTTCCGAAAGCTCGAAGGCGACGATCCCAACAGCCTTGTGGGTCTGCCCCTCATCCAACTGGTGTCCATGCTGGACAGGGAAGGCATCAGGCTTCCGTAAGTTCTTTGACGGCTATTCCAGCGCCCGAATGGCAGCCAGTGTCTCTTCCCGCAGATCATTGATGGCATTGTCAATATCTGCAACGGCCTTGTCTTCCCTTCCCAGTCCATTCCAGCTGTTTTTCCACACTTCGAACAGCTGGGCGGCCCCGGCAGACACGGGGACCGGCATCAAAGCACTCAGGTCCCGCAGCACCAGCACCACGGCCCAGCCATCCCGCGGGGTGTTGCGCTCCACAGCCTTGTCATAGTGGATGAGGTAGGTGATGCGCTCCAGTTCGCCCAGATTCTTGATGATTTCGAACCCGGCAAAACGGATGTTGCGGTTGTTCTCGGTAAGTTCATTGCGCCAGGTGTTGTAGCCCAACGCAGAAAAAGCCACCAGCAGGCTGATGATCGCCAGAAGGTTGTTTTTGAATTGTGCCCGGATATCCAAGTCGCCACTCCTTTTCAGTCGATAACAAGCA
>DRLF01000444.1 GCA_011051425.1 Thiolapillus brandeum
ACCGCCGGTGGCATAGAGTTCGAAACCCAGGTCCACCAGATCCCGGGCCACCAGCTTGATACGCTCCTTGTCCGCGTCGCGCACGGACAGCAGGGCCTTGCCACTGGTGGGCAGCTTGATGCTGCCGCCCTCGCTGGCCTTGCCATAGGCTTCGCCAAAGGTACGGCCCACACCCATAACCTCGCCGGTTGATTTCATCTCCGGTCCGAGTACGGTATCCACGCCAGGAAACTTCACGAAAGGAAACACCGCTTCCTTGACGAAATAATGGTCGGGGATGATCTCCCTCGTGGCTCCCTGCTCTTCCAGGGTCTTGCCCGCCATGCAACGCGCCGCGATCTTGGCCAAAGGCCGGCCGATGGCCTTGGACACGAAGGGCACGGTACGCGAGGCCCGCGGGTTTACTTCAAGGATATAGATGTCATTGTCCTTGATGGCAAACTGGGTGTTCATCAGCCCCACCACGCCCAGCTCCAGGGCCATGTCGCGGATATGGTGGCGCATGCGATCCTGGATCTCCTGGCTCAGGGTGTAAGGCGGCAGGGAGCATGCGGAATCACCGGAATGCACGCCGGCTTCTTCGATATGTTCCATAATGCCGCCAATGAGCACGTCCCTGCCGTCACAGATGGCATCCACGTCCACCTCAATGGCATCGTTGAGGAAACGGTCCAGCAGCACCGGCGAATCGTTGGAAACGCTCACCGCCTCGCGCATGTAGCGGGTCAGGTCTTCCTCATTGTAGACGATCTCCATGGCCCGGCCGCCCAGCACATAAGAGGGGCGCACCACCAGGGGATAGCCAATTTCCTCGGCCAGCTGCACCGCCTTCTCCGGGTCCGTGGCCGTGCGGTTGGGGGGCTGGAGCATGCCCAGCTTTTCGACCATCTGCTGGAAGCGCTCGCGGTCTTCCGCGGCATCGATGGAGTCCGGGCTGGTGCCGATGATGGGTGCGCCAGCCTTTTCCAGATCCTGGGCCAGCTTCAGGGGTGTCTGGCCGCCATACTGCACGATGACTCCCGAAGGATTCTCCTTGTGAATAATTTCCAGCACGTCTTCCAGGGTCAAGGGTTCAAAATACAGGCGGTCGGAGGTGTCGTAGTCCGTGGACACGGTTTCCGGGTTGCAGTTGACCATGATGGTCTCGTACCCGTCCTCACGCATGGCGAAGGCCGCGTGCACGCAGCAGTAATCGAATTCTATGCCCTGACCAATGCGGTTGGGGCCGCCTCCCAGCACCATGATCTTGTTGTTGTCGGTGGGCCGCGCCTCACATTCCTCCTCATAGGTGGAATACATGTAGGCGGTGCTGGACGCAAATTCCGCCGCGCAGGTGTCCACCCGCTTGTACACGGGGCGCACACCCAGCTTGTAGCGCAGCTTGCGGATCTTGCCTTCCTTCTTGCCCAGCAGATCCGCCAGGCGCTTGTCGGAAAAGCCCTTGCGCTTGAGCTGGCGCAGCCGGTCCGCGTCCAGGGCGTCCAGGCCCTCTTCCACCACCCGGGCTTCCTCGCGGACAAGGTCCTCGATTTGCACCAGGAACCAGGGATCAATGCCCGTGGCCTGCTGTATGTCTTCCATGCTCATGCCGGCACGGAAGGCGTCCGCCACATACCAGAGACGGTCACCCCGGGGCTGGCGAATTTCCGCCAAGATGGTCTCCCGGGCGTCATCGGCGGAAAGATCCACCACGGGATCGAAGCCGGCCTTGCCCGTCTCCAGGCCACGCAGGGCCTTCTGCAGGGACTCCTGCAGGGTACGACCGATGGCCATGACCTCACCCACGGACTTCATCTGGGTGGTGAGACGGTCGTCTGCCTGGGGGAACTTCTCGAAGGCGAAACGAGGCACCTTGGTGACCACGTAGTCGATACTGGGCTCAAAGGACGCCGGAGTCACGCCGCCGGTGATCTCGTTGCGCAGTTCATCCAGGGTGTAGCCTACGGCCAGCTTGGCCGCCACCTTGGCAATGGGAAAGCCCGTGGCCTTGGAGGCAAGCGCCGAGGAGCGCGAGACCCGCGGGTTCATCTCGATGATGATCATACGCCCGTTCTCGGGATTGATGGCAAACTGCACGTTGGAGCCGCCGGTGTCCACGCCGATCTCCCGCAACACCGCCAGGGAGGCGTCCCGCATGATCTGGTATTCCTTGTCCGTCAGAGTCTGGGCCGGCGCCACGGTGATGGAGTCGCCGGTGTGCACCCCCATGGGGTCCAGGTTCTCGATGGAGCAGACGATGATGCAGTTGTCCTTGTGATCCCGCACCACCTCCATCTCGTATTCCTTCCACCCAAGAATGGATTCCTCGATGAGCAGCTCATTGGTGGGTGACAGATCCAGGCCGCGCTGGCAGATCTCCTCGAATTCCTCGCGGTTGTAGGCGATGCCGCCACCGGAACCACCCATGGTGAAGGAAGGCCGGATGATGGTGGGGAAACCCACCTGCACCTGCACCTGCAGGGCTTCTTCCATGGAATGGGCCACAGCGGATTTTGGCATGTCCAGGCCGATCTTCTGCATGGCCTTACGGAACAGATCGCGGTCCTCAGCCTTGTCGATGGCTTCCCGGGAGGCGCCGATCATTTCCACGCCAAACTTCTCCAGCACGCCTTCGCGCACCAGGTCCAGGGCGCAGTTCAGGGCCGTCTGGCCGCCCATGGTGGGCAGCAGGGCGTCCGGCCGCTCTTTCTCGATGATGCGCGCCACGGTCTGCCAGGTAATGGGCTCGATATACACCACGTCCGCC
>DRLF01000445.1 GCA_011051425.1 Thiolapillus brandeum
AGCGCTATGGATTCCGGTCTATTCCGGAAGTATTTTTTTCACAGTGTCCCTGTGAGGGGTTAATCGGGAATTCCACCTTCTGTCATCAGCGGCCGCATCGCATGCAGCAGGCTGGAGAACAGCTGTCTGTTGGTTTTTTCTTCCTGGGCCAGTAACTGTTTCATATGCTCGCGCTGGGTGGGCATAGTGAAGCAGGCAGGGCAGGAATCGGGAATTACTGGCAGATTGGCGTCAGCGGCAAAGGCTGCTGTCTGGGTTTCGCGCGCATACACCAGAGGACGGATGATACGGATATTGCCGGCGTCGTTCAGATAGTGCGCCTTCATGGTGCGCAGCTGCCCGCCATGGAAAGCGGACATGAGAAAGCTTTCTGCCAGGTCGTCCAGGTGTTGCGCCAGGGCCAGCACGTTGTAGTCGTGCTCACGGCAGGTGGAATACATGATGCCGCGTTTCATACGGGCACAGTAGGCGCAGAAGGAATCGCCACTCATGCGCTGTTTCGCCTCTTCCATGATGGGCTGTCGGGCGTAGTGCCAGGGCAGGCCCAGCTGATCATAATAGTCTGTGAGTGTGGAAGGGTCGAAGCCTTCCACTTCCGGGTCAACAGTAAGAATTCCCAGTTCGAACTTTACCGGCGCATAGGTCTGCAGGTGGGCGAGGATCTGCAGCAGACTCAGTGAATCCTTGCCGCCGGAAACGCCTAGCAGAATGCGGTCGCCCTCACGGATGAGGTCGTAGTCGGCGATGGCGCGCCCTACCTTGCGCAAGAGGGACTTGGGTGGCTTGCTGTAACGGTGCATCTGTGAAACAGGATATACTGAAAAACAGTATTGTACCTGTCGTGAAAACAGGAGGAGGAGAAATCATGGATATGGTCGTTTTGGCACTGCTGGTGCTTGCTGTTGTGCTGGTGGTATCTGGGGTAAAGCGCGTTCCCCAGGGGACGGAATATACCGTCGAGCGTTTTGGCCGTTTTACGAAGACCCTGCGCCCCGGTCTGAATCTGATCGTGCCCATTGTCGATCAGATCGGTACGAAGATGAACATGATGGAGCAGGTGCTGGATGTACCGTCCCAGGAGGTCATCACCAAGGACAACGCCATGGTGCGTGTCGATGGCGTGATTTTCTATCAGGTGCTCGATGCCGCCAAGGCTTCCTACGAGGTAAATGACCTGGTGCGCGCCATCCTCAACCTGACCATGACCAATATCCGTACGGTGATGGGCTCCATGGATCTGGACGAACTGCTGTCCAACCGCGACAAGATCAACGCCCAGTTGCTGCATGTGGTGGACGACGCTACCACTCCCTGGGGAGTGAAGGCCACCCGCATCGAGATCAAGGATATCGCTCCTCCACGAGATCTGGTGGATGCCATGGCGCGGCAGATGAAAGCCGAGCGGGAGAAACGCGCACAGATACTGGAAGCCGAAGGTCTGAGGCAGTCCCAGATTCTCAAGGCAGAAGGTGAGAAGCGCAGTGCGATACTCACGGCTGAGGGAGAGAAGGAGGCGGCTTTTCGTGAAGCAGAGGCGCGTGAACGTCTGGCGGAAGCGGAAGCGCGGGCCACTGCCATGGTGTCCGAGGCGATCAGCAAGGGCGACATCAATGCCATCAACTATTTCATCGCCCAGAAATACACCGATGCGCTGCAGAATATCGCGTCAGCTCCGAATGAAAAACTGGTCCTCATGCCGCTGGAGGCATCCAATCTCATCGGCAGTCTGGCGGGAATCGCCGAGGTTGCCAGGACAGCCATGAAGAAAGGTGATGTCCGATGATGGGGCTGCTTGGAGAGCTGCAACCCTGGCACTGGGCGGTGCTGGGTATCGTGTTGCTGATTCTGGAGGTTTTTGCCCCTGGTGTTTTCTTCATGTGGATGGGTATTGCCGCAGGCGTTGTTGCCTTGCTCAGCTGGCTGATCGGCGATATGAGCTGGCAGGCGCAGGTGTTGGCGTTCGCTGGGCTGTCTCTGGTCAGCGTGGTGCTGGGACGGTGGTGGCTGAGCCGCCACGGCATGGCGACAGAGGAGCCTACGCTGAACCGCCGGGGTGAGCAGTATATCGGCCGCGCATTCAATCTCGATGAGCCCATCGTCAACAGCGTGGGCAAGATCCGGGTGGATGATACCACCTGGAAGATCAGCGGTCCGGACTGCCCGGAGGGCAGCCGTGTTACGGTGATTGGCGTGGATGGTGTGGTGCTGCGGGTGAAGTGCGAATAATCAGACCGCTTCCAGCGTGAATTCCGGCGGATTGTGCAAATAGCGTTTGACCGTGCACAGATCCATGGCCTTGAGAATGCTGCTACGGTATTTGTCAGGGAAGTCTTTGGGCAGGGTCAGGCGATAGTGTACCCGGGCGCTGAACGGTGGTTTGTCATCGCGCTCCCAGTCCATGTCCAGTGACAGGCCCTCGGTGGGAAGATTGCGTGACTGACAAAAGTTCAGGGCGTAGATACCGGCGCAGCTGGCCAGGGATGACAGGAAAAGATCGAAGGGTTCCGGTGCCGATGCTTCGCCGCCGGCCTTGACGCATTGGTCTGTCTGAACATGAAAATCACCCGCCGTCACGTCCACTTTCTTGCCGCCGGGAAAACTCACTTTCAAGGTTTGTTTCATGAGGTCTTCTGCATGTTGAAAACGATAGGAAGTATTTTGCCTCAACCCTGCACCCAGGGACATTGATCGATGGCAAAGCTGTTAGAAAATATCCTGGGCGGCTGTGCCCGTGCAGCGCCAAAGCAGTGGTTGGTGCTGATGCTGTTGTTGTTGGTGGCATTGCTGCCCGCGTATCTGCTGCACTTCACCATGCCGAAAGAGGGATGGGTGCTGGACTTCTGGTGGGCGGTCAGTTTCTCCGCCAGCAAATACGGACTGGCATGGGTGGGGCTGCTGATGGTGCTGGTGGTACAACCATCCTGGAAAAGAATCCCTCTGCTGTTGTTGCCCATACTCCTGTTTATTGGTGGCGCTGCCTGGATGAATGAACATCTGCTCAAGCCGGCAATAGCCGAGCCACGCCCCAGTATCGGTTATCTGGCGGATGCCGCCAATGGTGGAGTTCTGAAGCAAGGCGTACAGGCTTTCTACCGCATGCCGGACAAGGCTTCCCGCAGCGCTTACCTGGAAAAGCACCTGGAGGCTTCTTCTGGTCTGCAGATGCCCGAGCTGTTGCGTGAACACTGGGTCGAAGAGACGGGTTACTCCTTTCCGTCAGGTCACGCCTTCGCAGCCTCTGCGCTGGCCGGCTGGTTCATGTTCATGATTCTCTGCGCCGGCAGGCGCCACTGGCTGCTGCCGGTATTATGGGGCTGGGTGGTCGCAGTGTGCTATTCGCGGATCTTGCTTGGGGTGCACCGGCCGGAGGATGTGATGGCCGGCACGGTGGAGGGAATGGCGCTTGTGGCAGTGGCTGTCCTTGCTAGTTCCGGTATCCTGGGCTGGAGGAAAAAGCAGAATCAGGAGCCGCTGTAAACGAACCCCTAAACCCGACAGGCACCTAGGTTTTCTCCGCCATGGCAACGGTATAACTCTTTCCCTGCTTGATCTTCCTGTGATTGCCGAACACTTCCTTGAAACTGCGGGCGATGAACTGGCGTAGCCCGGTGATGACCACCACGTAGAAGCGCCCGCCCGGTTCCAGCCTGTCCTTGATGTCGTTGAAGAACAGGTAGTAATGCTCCTTGCCGGTCTTGGCGGGCAGGTTGGTGACCGCGAGTGTGAAAGTCCGGTCGCCAGGTACCTGATCCAGGCCGTTGCTCAGCAGCACTTCCACGTTGTCGATACCATTGAGGGCGGCATTCTTGCGGGCATAGTCTACCGCGACGAAATCCTTGTCCACCAGGGTGCAGTATCCCTGGGGTGCGCTTCTGGCGATGGCCAGTCCCAGGGGGCCGTAGCCGCAGCCCAGGTCAATGGCTCGCTCATCGGGTTTTACTTCCAGGTGCTTCAGCAGCAGATGCGTCCCGGCATCGATGGCCTTGGGAGAGAACAGCCCCCAGGTGGTGTGGAAGGTCATGGGGTGTCCCAGCAGTTCATCGTGGATGACGAGATCCTTCCGCAGTTCATCCAGGTTCAGTGTCTTGTTGTTCATGCGTGATTTCCACAGACGGGGCAATGCGGGTCTGCTTTCAGTGTCAGTGTGCGCAGCTGCATTTCCAGTGCATCCACCAGCAGCAGTTTTCCACTGAGCGTTTCGCCGGCACCGGTGATGAGCTTGATGGCTTCAGTGGCCTGCAGGCTGCCGATGATGCCTGCGACAGGCGCGAGGATGCCGTTTGTGCTGCAGCTGCTGTCGAGTTCACCGCTGTCGCCGTACAGGCAGTGATAACAGGGTGCGCCTGGCCGGTCATTGAATACGGAAACCTGGCCTTCCCAGCGAATCGCCGAACCGGAAACCAGAGGGATTTTATGCCGAACGCTGGCGCGGTTGATGGCGAAGCGGCTGCCGAAGTTGTCGGTGCAGTCGATGACCAGGTCGCAATGCTTTACTGTTTCTCCGAGGGTCGCATCGTCCATCTGTGTCGCTATCAGCTGTACATCGCAGTCGGGGTTGAGCTGTTGCAGCATGTCCCTGGCGGATTCGGTCTTGGGGCTGCCGATATGATCCCGGGTGTGGATGATCTGGCGCTGCAGGTTGCTCAGGTCCACTTCGTCATAGTCGGCCAGGACGAGACTGCCCACTCCGGCAACGGCGAGATACATGGCCACGGGCGAGCCCAGTCCGCCCAGCCCGACGATGAGCACGCGGGCATCGAGCAGCTTTTGCTGTCCCTGCACGTCGATGTGCGGGAGCATGATCTGGCGGCTGTACTGCAGGAGTTGCTCGTCGTTCATGGTGAGCGAGAATAGCACCCGAGGGTGATTCTGTCGCGGCGTTCCAGGTCCTGCCGGGTTTCGACGGTTTCGAAGCCGGCAGTTCCGAACAGTCGTCTGACCGTTGTACCCTGGTCCATGCCATGTTCCACTATGAGCCAGCCGCCTGGCTGCAAGAAACCGGGCGCTCCGGCGACGATGGTGCGCAGGTCATTCAGGCCGTCGGGTCCGGCTGTGAGGGCGGCAGCCGGTTCGTGAGGCAGGCCGTCCTCCCGCAGGTGGGGATCGCCTTCGGCAACGTAGGGGGGATTGCTGATGATGAGCTGATAGGGCCGGTTCCCGTGCAGGAACTCGAACCAGTGGCTATGCAGGAGGCGGATATTGGCTGCCTGCAGGCGTTTGACATTCCGGGCAGCCACTTCGAGGGCTTCCTCGCTGATATCCGTGGCGGTGATGTGCCAGTGGGGACGTTCGCTGGCCAGGGCCAGGGCGATGGCGCCGCTGCCCGTGCCCAGGTCGAGCACCCTGGCCTGTTGCAGCGGCAGGCCGAGGGCGGCTTCCACCAGCAGTTCTGTTTCCGGCCGGGGGATGAGGGTGGCGGGCGTTACAAGCAGATCGAGAGACCAGAATTCCCGGTGGCCGGTCAAATAGGCCAGGGGTTCACCATCGAGCCTGCGCTGCAGCAGGGTTTCATACTGCGCAAGCGCCCTGTCATCGAGTTGGTATTCAGGCCAGGCATAGAGCCAGCTGCGGTCCTTGCGCAGGACATGGGCAAGGATCAGGGGAGCGTCCGCTGCGGCTTCCTGGTTCAGCGCGGCAGCAGCGCCAAGGAGTTCGCCAACCTTGTTCACGCGGCGGACAGTTCAGCCAGCTGTTCTGCCTGGTATTCCTGCATGAGCGGATCGATGACCTGGTCCAGGGCGCCGGCCATGATCTCGTCCAGCTTGTACAGGGTGAGGTTGATGCGGTGATCGGTGATCCGGTTCTGCGGGAAGTTGTAGGTGCGGATGCGCTCGGAGCGATCACCGCTGCCCACCTGCAGTTTGCGGTCGGCCGCCAGGGCCTGGTTCTGCTGTTCCTGGGCAGAGGAGAGCAGCCTGGCCTGCAGGAGGGAGAGGGCGCGGGCCTTGTTCTTGTGCTGGGAACGCTCGTCCTGGCATTCGACCACTAGCCCTGAGGGCAGGTGGGTGATGCGCACGGCCGAATCGGTCTTGTTCACATGCTGGCCGCCGGC
>DRLF01000446.1 GCA_011051425.1 Thiolapillus brandeum
CGTTACCATGACTTCGATCCCCTGGAAATGGACCAGTATTCCACGCTGCAGCAGTTGTCCCGTGCATTGTCGGAAACCATCAATGACCTTTCCAACATTGGTGAAACACTGAGTGATCAGACCCGTGATGCCGATACGCTGATGCTGCAGCAGGCGCGGGTTACCAATGACCTGCAGGATGGACTGCTGCGCAGCCGCATGGTGCCTTTCAATCGTCAGGCTTCCAGGCTGCAGCGCGTGGTTCGCCAGACGGCACAGAACCTGGGCAAGAAGGCCGAACTCGATGTGCAGGGTGCAGAAGGCGAGATCGACCGAACCATACTGAATCGCATCATGGGGCCGCTGGAGCATTTGCTGCGCAATGCCGTGGCCCACGGTGTCGAGCCGCCCGAACTGCGAACCGAACACGGCAAGCCGGAAACCGGCAGAGTCTCGCTGGTCCTGTCCCGGGAAGGCACGGAAGTGGTGCTGACCATCTCCGATGACGGTGCAGGCCTGGACAGTGACGCGATCCGCAAGAAAGCGGTTGCCAACGGCATGCTGGAAGCAGACGCGGAAGTGAATGAGGATGCGCTCTACCAGTTCATCCTGCAGCCGGGATTCACCACCGCGACGGAAGTCACCCAGGTGGCTGGCCGCGGTGTGGGCATGGATGCAGTGGTCAGCGAGATCAAACAGCTGGGCGGTTCGCTGGAGATCCTTTCCCAGCGGGGGCGCGGCAGCAGTTTCGTCATTCGCCTGCCCTTTACGCTGGCGATATCCGAAGCGCTGCTGGTGCAGGTGGCAGACGAAACTCTGGCCATCCCCCACGGCTCGGCAGAAGTCATTATCCGTGTTTCACGCAAGGATCTGCGGGCCTGCTACAGCGGCTACAGCGAGGGTATCGAATACAACGGTCATCAGTACCCGGTACGTTATCTCGGGGCGATGCTGGGTATCGCCGAGCCGATGATTCAGGACAACGTGAAATGGTATCCACTGCTGCTGGTCAGAGCCGGTGAGCAACGCATGGCCATACAGGTCGATCAGTTGCTGGGTAACTACCAGATCGTGGTCAAGTCCATTGGTGCGCAACTCAGCGGCGTGCGCTGGTTCACCGGCGGTACGATCCTGGCGGATGGCAAGATAGCCCTGCTGCTGGATGTGAATGCGCTGGTGCGTTCCGACGTACTGACCCAGGCGCCCATCGTGGAACAGGAAGAGGAGACGGCCGGCATTACCGTCATGGTGGTGGACGATTCCATTACCGTGCGCAAGGTCACCAGCCGTTTGCTGGAGCGCCACAACATGCAGGTATTGACTGCGAGGGATGGCGTGGACGCCATCACCGTGCTGCAGGAAGCCAAGCCGGATGTCATGCTGCTGGATATCGAAATGCCGCGCATGGACGGTTATGAGCTGGCGCGCCATATTCGCAATACTCCCAACCTGGCGGATATCCCCATCATCATGATTACGTCGCGTACCGGTGAAAAACACCGCGAACGTGCCATGAGACTGGGTGTGAACCGTTACCTGGGCAAGCCCTACCAGGAAGCGGATTTGCTCGAAAACATCTACACACTGCTGGCGGAGAATAGCGATGCATAGCGTTGATACAGGCGCCGCCACTGACCTTCAGGGGCTGCTGATACCGCAACGGCAAATGCCACTGCTGCTCCCGTCTTCGGCGGTGATTGAGATACTGGGCTACCGTGAAGTCAGTGAAAGTGCTGCGGATGCCAGCTGGATACTGGGCAGCTTTTCCTGGCGAAACCTGGTGCTGCCGCTGGTTTCCATGGAGCGGGTGCTGGGTGTGGAGCGCGAAGGCAAGCGGGGACGCAAACGCATCATCGTCGTGCACGTCTTTTCTGACAAGCTGAAAACGCCTTTCATGGGTATCGAAGCCACAGGTATGCCGCGTCTGGTGAGCCTCAACGAAGAAACGCTGGAAGTGCTGGACGGTGAGCCCTGGCCTGATGACTGGCCTATCAGTGACCGGGTGAAGGTGCAGGACCTGGAAGCGCTGATACCGGATCTCGACCGTCTCGGGGCGCTGCTACAGAAAGTCACCCCATAGTGCCTGAGCGGCAGCAATTGCTGCCAGTGGTGCTGTTTCGGTGCGCAGTATTCTCGGCCCCAGGCGTACGGCTCTGCAGCCTGCAGTCAGTGCCGCTTTTCTTTCTGCTTTGCTGAAGCCCCCTTCAGGGCCAATCAGAAAGCACAGCTCCGAAGTGGGTCTTTCGATACCGGAAAGGCCGGTAACCGCATCGGGATCCATGAACAGGACGTTTTCCTCCCGCTGTTCCAGCCAGGACGAGAAGCTTTCTGCGGGGTGCAGTTCGGGAATCCTGCGGCGGCCGGATTGTTCACAGGCGCTGATGATCACGGCCTGCCAGTGCTGCATGCGTTTGTCACGGCGCGGGCCGCTCAGCCTGACCTGTGTGTGTTCGGAAAACAGGGGCGTGATCTGCTGCACACCCAGTTCCACGCTTTTTTGTATGGCCAGATCCATGCGCTCTCCCCTTGAGATACCCAGTGCCAGCCGAATGGACAGCCTGGGGTCTGGCTCCGGTTCTGTGGCGCTGATGATCGTGGCGCTCACCGCCTTCCTGTCGACCTGTATCAGCCGTGCCCGATAGTCCCGGCCATCCTGGCCGTTGAACAGGACGATCTCCTGGCCGGTCCGCATGCGCAGCACCTGCCGCAGATGGCGGGCAACATTGGCGGGAAGCTGCAGGTCCGAGCCTGCAGCCAAAGGATCCGGCACCCAGTTACGTGGCAGACGCACCGCTGGCTATTCCAAGGCCCGAACAGATCTCGAGTACGCTGCCGGACTGGTTCATGGTGTAGAAATGCAGTCCGGGTGCGCCGCCTTCCAGCAGTTGCCGGCAAAGGGCGGTGACCACTTCGGCACCAAAAGCCTGGATGCTGCTCAGGTCGTCGCCGTAGGCTTCCAGGCGTTTTCTGATCCAGCGCGGGATCTCCGCGCCGCAGGCGTCCGAGAAGCGCGCCAGTGAGCTGTAGTTGGTGATGGGCATGATGCCTGGCACGATGGGGATGTCGATGCCACGCTGCTTACAGTCGTCGAGAAAACGCCAGTAGGCATCGGCGCTGTAGAAATACTGCGTGATGGCGCCGTGCGCACCGCTTTCGACCTTGCGCCTGAAGTTATCCAGGTCTGCCAGCGCGTTTTCCGCCTGGGGATGGAATTCGGGGTAGGCGGCCACTTCGATATGGAAGTCCTCACCGAAAGACTGGCGGATCAGCGCGACCAGTTCATTGGCATAGTTGAGTTCGCCAAGACCGCCCAGCCCCGAGCCGGAAGGAAGGTCGCCGCGCAGTGCGACGATGCGGTGTATGCCCTGTTCCCGGTACCGTGTCAGGATCTCTAGAATTTCTTCCTTGTCCGTCCCGATGCAGGATAGGTGCGGAGCGGTGTCTATGCCCTGTTCCCGCAGCCAGTCCACGGTGGCAAAGGTGCGCTCCTGGGTGGAGCCGCCGGCGCCGTAGGTAACGCTGAAATATTCCGGGTTCAGGTGGTTGAGTTCGCCCACCACGGTCTTGAGTTTTTCCATGCCCTTTTCGGTCTTGGGCGGAAACAGCTCGAAGCTGATGGCGGGGGTGTCTTTGTCTGATGTTTCCATGCTTGAAAC
>DRLF01000447.1 GCA_011051425.1 Thiolapillus brandeum
CACGGGGTTTCGGCGGCAGGCACCGCCAATGGCTCTTGATCCGCTGGACAGTTGCCTGGCCAATTCACCATACGTCAGTGTTTCCCCACTGGGAATACGCAGCAGGGCCTGCCAGACCTTTTTCTGATAGGCCGTTCCCTCAGGGTTGACGGGAATCCCCTGGGGCCAGTCACCGCCTGCAAACCACTCCTGCAGCTTCCGGCAGACCGTTTCGGCCAGGGGTTCAGGGATACCAGTCCTTTCTGGCGGTTGCCCCAGAATACGGATTTCGCGCACAGCATCCTCTTCCACGGCAACGGCCACCCATCCAAAAGGCGCTGGGCAAACTGCGTGAAACTCCGGTAGTACTTCGATATCTGCCATAATCCGGTCCGGATAAAGAACATGAGAAGACAAGCCATGAAAGATGATTATCAGAAACTTTCCCGATACTTACAACGGCTCGAGAATGAGCTTCAGCAGCTGGGCTGGTGGTCCGATCTGCCTCCGGACAGCGAAGCCTTCGAAAGCACGGCACCTTTCTGCTATGACCGCATGACGTTGGATCAGTGGCTGCAATGGGTGTTCATCCCAAGCTTTCAGGCAATCATCGATGCGGATAAACCGTTGCCCGAAAAATGTGCCATCACCCCAATGGGGGAAATAAGCTGGCGTGAAGAATCACCGGAAACGGTAACTGCTCTCATCAGTCTGATGCATGATATCGATTCACTGGTTTCCCGGCACGAATAAAATGGAGTTTTCCACACAACTTGTGGATAACTCTGTGAGAAAGATGCGCAAAGCATCTTTTTTCCCTTTTACAGCGCTTGCGGAACAAATTGACCATTTTTTGCTCAATTCCATCTTAATCATTAATATACAATGGGTTACATAGCATATGTAATAACCAACATGCGGCATTTTCCCTAAACTCTCCTTGAGGACACGACATGCATGCGGCTTGTGTATAACAATGTTTTTTCTTGTTTATTTCCCTTGACACGGAAGAAATCAAAGGACATAATCTCGCGTCTTTTTACTGAACAACCTCAAGATTTCAGGAGTACAAGGTGGCCAATTCACTGCAAGCACGCAAGCGCGCCCGTCAGGCGGAAAAACGCCGTTCACATAATGCGGCCCGACGCAGCATGTTGCGCACACATATCAAGAAAGTCGTTTATGCCATCGAAGCCGGCGACAAGGAAACCGCCAGTGCTGCATACAAGGCAGCGGTACCTGTTCTCGACAACGCGGTCAGCAAGGGAATCATCCACAAGAACAAGGCAGCCCGCCACAAGAGCCGTATGAATGCGCATATCAAGGCCATGTAAACGGACCTTGCATATCTGAAAGCATCATCAGAAACCGGCTTATTTGCCGGTTTTTGCTTTTGCGACCCGGGGACCCACCTGCGCGCGACCAGCCGCCTTTGCCGCATACAATGACATATCTGCCTGCTTGAACAGCTCTGCCATGGTGATCCTCTGCCCGGACAGGCAGTCTGCGATACCGATACTCACCGACAGAACCGTCTTTTCTCTTTTTGATGCCACGGCCAGCGCCGGATTCAGTTTTTCCATCAGCTGACTGGCTTCCCTGTAGTCCAGCCCCGGGAACAACACCAGAAATTCGTCTCCACCAAAGCGTCCGATCTGCCCGCCTTTGGGCAACACCTGCTGCATGATTCTGCACAGCATCTTCAGGCACAGATCGCCAAAGTCGTGGCCCATCCCATCGTTCAGCTCCTTGAAATGATCCACGTCCACGAATGCCAGAGCCAGGCCCTTCCCTCCTTCAGCGCATTGTGTCAGCAACCTGGCAACACGGCTCTCCATGGAAGCACGATTCAATACACCGGTCAGGTCATCGTAGCGCGCAGAGTAATGCAGCTGCTCCATGTTTTCCGCATCCATCCTGGCATGCACGGCTTTCTCTACGAATTCCCGCAGGCCGGATACCATATCTCTGTCAAGGTACTGTTCCTGAGGTATGAGCAGCAGCAGGCAAAAATCCATTTCCTCACGGGTCTTTACGGGAACGAGCAGGTACTGATAGCGTTCACGGGCATCGGGAAATCCACGTATGTTCCGTCGGGTGATCAGCCCGCTGCGACAGTCCTTCATGAATTGTGGCATCTGCTGATTGAAAACTTGCATGAACAGCCGCCCCATGACCTTGTTGCGACCCAGGCAACGATACTGTGCCTTGCCCCCATTCATGGTGAGCACCATGACTTCCACGACATGGATGATGCGGTTGATACTCTCGAAAAACAGCCCGTCCATTTCCCGTGACACATCCACGTTTTCGTCGTCGGTTATCACCGACTGCAGCTTGCGCACGAAATCCGCCAGCAACTGTTCACGCTGGTAGGCCGTATCTGCCCGAACCAGATCCACCTTGGCCTGATCCCTCTCTTTCAGGGCACTCAGCGTCCGGCTGGCCAGCGCCAGGGTCAGTATCAGGGCATCCACAGCCAGTGCAATTTCAAAAGCATGGGTCTGCCAGTAGGCGTTCTCCAGAGAAAAGGTGAAGGCATAGTAGATCCGAACCAGCGTCGCCACGATGAGCAGCAGGTTGGCGATGAACAGATAGCCGGCTGTCTTCACCCCCATAATCCAGTAGCGCAGGGTCAGCACGAAAATGGCAAGCGCACCCAACGCCAGCAGCCCGTTGAACAGCATGACCCACAGGTTTCGCATATAGGTATCTGACCAATAGCTGTCTGCCTGAGAAAGCACCAGGATGATCACGAAACCGAACTGAAAGCCCAGCATCAGCTTGCCACCCAGCGTCTTCCTGTCCAGGCCAAGAAAGGAACGGTAGAACTGGTAGAAAAACACAGCAGGAAGCATGCTGAAAAAATGCAGCCAGCGATTGACGATGACTGTATCCGGCAGATACAGCATCTCTCCAATCCACCCGTCCTGCCAGATCAGCGCCAGCACGGCCAGTAACATGTAGATGCTGTAATATAAAAATGGCAGTTCCCGTATATAGGCGAAGAACACCAGGTTGACGACCGCCAGCACGACGACCACGGCATACAGCACGAGGGTATAGCGTGAGATGCTGACGTCTGATTCCAGGAATGTCTTGCAGTTTACCAGATTGATACTGACAGGCTTGGGTACCCCCCTGTCCCTGACAACCAGGTAGAGGAAGCTGCTGTCATCCAGCTTTTTCGGCAGCTCGTAGACCAGGGTCTGGGGAGAATAATAGGAAGGCTTTCCTGGCAGCAGGCGGCCACGCTTCTCACTGATCCATCGCGGGTCGCCCTGTTGCTTCAGCCACAGAGTAGCTTCCGCCAGGTACTGAGGATGAAGCACCAGGTTGTAGACTCCCGGGGATTCCGCCAGTGCCGGCATTTCCATTCGCAATACGATACCGTGCGGATTCTGCGCAAAAGGCAACCGGAATCCGGATATATAGCGGTGAAAATCCAGTCCGGCGGCCTGCTGCGGCTCGAATGCACTATTGAGCGGCGCATAGGAAAGCGGCAATTGCTGATGACTGTCCGCAATTGAGGCCTGCATCCAAAGTAAAAAAAACAGCAGCCATGCTGCGCGTAGATTCAATGTCACTCCCTGTTTCCGGTTTTCAGCGCATAGACCGGCTCTGACGGCCGGCGTTATTGTTCACTTCATGTAAAAGGTATCGAACATGCGTGTTCAGGGCAAGATGCAACGGCCCCGTCCACAGAAATCCCGGGAAACACTTACTCAGGCATTCAGTATTTCTGCCATGCGCCTGCCCATGTCGGCCGGTGAACGTACAACCTCCACACCGGCAGATTCCAGTGCCTGGAATTTCGCTTCCGCCGTGCCTTTGCCACCACTGATGATGGCACCGGCATGTCCCATGCGCTTGCCGGGCGGTGCCGTCACGCCGGCGATATAGGCCACCACGGGTTTGCTTACCTTGTTCTTGATATAGTCGGCAGCTTCCTCTTCGGCTGAACCCCCGATTTCCCCCACCATGATGACAGCGTCGGTTTGATCGTCCTCCTCGAACAGAGCCAGGCAGTCGATGAAACTGGTACCGTTGACCGGATCTCCGCCAAGACCGACGCAGGTGCTCTGCCCCAGTCCCGCCTCTGTGGTCTGATGCACGGCTTCATAGGTGAGGGTTCCGGAACGGGAGATGATACCGATGCGGCCTGGCTGATGGATGCTGCCGGGCATGATACCGATCTTGCAGGCTCCTGGCGTGATGATGCCGGGACAGTTCGGCCCGATGAGCCGTGCCTCTGTCGACGCCAGCGCCGCCTTGACCCTGAGC
>DRLF01000448.1 GCA_011051425.1 Thiolapillus brandeum
ATGCCCTTTTGTTCCGGCTCCGGTCGTGCGCGGTAGCTCGCCCTGCCGGTTGCCCCGATAGGTCCAAAATGTTTTTTTGCCAGCTCAAGGACATCCCTGGGCTGCACATCCCCCACTACCACCAGGATGGCGTTGTCCGGGGAATACCACTGTTCGTACCAGGTCTGCAGATCGGCAACAATCATGATTTCCAGATCATGCATCCAGCCGATCACGGGATTGCGATAAGGCGACACCCGCCATGCCACCGCGCCGAACTGTTCCCACAGCAGACCATTGGGATTGTCGTCCGTGCGCAGCCGGCGCTCTTCCCGTACCACGGCCAGTTCACGCTGAAACTCCTTTTTGTCCAGCAGCAGGTTGTGCATGCGATCCGCTTCCAGCTCCAGGGCGCGCTCCAGATGATCTTTGGACAGGGTTTCGAAATAGGCCGTGTAATCCACCCCGGTAAAAGCGTTTTCACTGCCGCCCAATGCGGCGATGATGCGCGAAAACTCGTCCGGTGCGACATGCTTCGTACCCTTGAACATCATGTGTTCCAGTACGTGGGAAACGCCGGTGGTGCCGGGCAGCTCGTAGCTCGATCCCACCTTGTACCAGACCTGGCTGACCACCACCGGCGCGCGGTGATCCGGCTGCACGATGACTTTCATGCCGTTATCGAGTCTGAACTCTTCGACCCTGCCCTGGGCTGCCAATGCCGGCAGGGTCACGAATCCGATCAAAAGTGTGCAAAGTAAGCGCATTGCCTGATTATCCCCAAGTCGACAAAATGTTAAAGTACACCACTGGGCAGCTCAAACAACCCTTGATTGGTATCTTCGCACAGAAGTGCGGCGACAACTGCGTTGAAAACCCTGCAGATAGCTTGTGCTGTATGCTGCGGTCTGCGCCTTGTTCTCACCACCCTTCTGCACGAACCCAATCAACCAGGCTTATGGGAGATGCCCTGTTCCCGCTGCGTGGCAGCGATTCTTTCAAAACATCATTCCATTGTCCATGTGCGGACAAGGCTGGTAGGCATTCATGTTTGGCTTCGGCAAAAAAAACAAAACCTCCAAAGAAGAAGACAACAGCAAGCCCGGACTGTTCCAGCGGCTCAAGTCCGGACTGGCGCGCACCCGGGCCAACTTCACCGACGGGCTGGCCAACCTGGTGCTGGGCCGCAAGCAGATCGATGACGAACTGCTCGAAGACCTGGAAACGCTGCTGCTCACCGCTGATGTGGGCGTGGACGCCACCCGGCGCATCATCGACGAGCTCACCGACAGGGTAAGGCGCAAGGATCTCTCCGAACCGGATACCCTGGTCGAAGCACTCAAGACCCTGCTGGAAAACATCCTCCTCGAGAATGATACACCGGTGAAACAGCCTTCGCCGGGGCATCCCCAGGTGATTCTCATGGTGGGTATCAACGGTGCGGGCAAGACCACCACCATCGGCAAGCTGGCGAAACAGTTGCAGGACGAAGGCCAGAGCGTGATGCTGGCTGCCGGCGATACCTTCCGTGCCGCCGCGGTGGAACAGCTGCAGACCTGGGGCGAGCGCAACGGTATTCCCGTCGTCGCCCAGCACAGCGGCGCCGATTCCGCCTCCGTCATCTACGACGCCCTGGAAGCCGCCACGGCCCGGGGCATCGATGTGCTCATCGCCGATACCGCCGGTCGCCTGCACACCAAGACCAACCTCATGGAAGAACTGGCCAAGATCGCCCGGGTGATGAAGAAGATCGATCCCGAAGCCCCTCACGAGGTCATGCTGGTAGTGGACGCCACCACGGGCCAGAACGCCGTCAACCAGGCGGAACAGTTCAGCAAGGCCATCAAAATCACCGGCATCACCCTGACCAAGCTGGACGGCACCGCCCGCGGCGGCATCATTTTCGCCATCGCGGAAAAGATGGGCATTCCCATCCGTTTCATCGGCGTAGGGGAAAGCATCGAGGATTTGCGGGTGTTCGACGCCAGGGCCTTTGTCGATGCCCTGTTCGAACGGGAAGAATGACCTTTCAAGAATGATCAGATTCGACAACGTCAGCAAGTCCTACCCCGGCAGCAATGGCGGGCTGCGCGAGATCAGCCTGCACATCGAGCCCGGCGAGATGGTCTTTCTCACCGGTCATTCAGGCGCGGGCAAGAGCACCCTGCTCAAGCTCGTCGGCCTGTTGGAACGCAGCAGCCGCGGACAGGTCTGGGTGAACAAACACAACCTGACCCGCCTCAAGTCCGCCGACATCCCCTGGCTGCGACGCGAGGTAGGCATGATCTTCCAGGACCACCGCCTGCTGGCGGACCGCACGGTTTTCGACAACGTGGCCCTGCCCCTGGTAGTGGCCGGTGTGGCGCACCGGGAGATTCGCAAACGGGTGCAGGCAGCCCTGGACAAGGTCAGCCTGCTGAAAAAAGCCCGCGTGCTTCCCGTCACCCTGTCCGGCGGCGAACAGCAGCGTGTCGGTATCGCCCGGGCCATCGTCAGCAAACCGCCCGTCGTGCTGGCAGACGAGCCTACGGGAAACCTCGACCCTGAACTGTCTCAGGAAATCATGAGCCTGTTTCAGGCATTCAACCAGGTCGGCGTCACCCTGCTCATCGCCACCCATGACCTGGCGCTGGTGGCGTCCATGCAAAAGCGCATCCTGACGCTGGACCAGGGCCGTTTGCAGCAGGACAGCAGGCCATGAAACAGCGCAGGCAACGCCGTGGATTCGACAAGCGTTTCAGTCTGTCAGCCTGGCTGACCCGCCATGC
>DRLF01000449.1 GCA_011051425.1 Thiolapillus brandeum
CGGCTATGAGTACACCCCTGTTACAAGCTACCGGCCTGAGCCGATCCGACCAGGGCAGAACCCGTCTGGCAGACTTTGACCTGAGCCTGGAACGGGGCGAAATCGTTGGCCTGCTGGGAGTGAACGGCGCCGGAAAATCCACCGCGCTTTCCCTGCTCAGTGGTTCCCTGGCGCCCAGCCGCGGTGAGGTGCGCATATCGGGGAAGAACCTGCATACCTCGCCAGTCATGCGCCAGCACATCGGCCTGCTGCCGGAAAGAGCCCCCCTGTATCCACAACTTACAGTGGAGGAAAACCTCGATTTCGCCGGACGCTTGCGCGGACTCCGGGGCAAGCATCTTTCCCAGGCCCGGGAAAACGTGGTGAAACAACTGGATCTCGGCCACTTCCAGCGCCGCCTGTGCAACAGGTTGTCCCGGGGCATGGCGCAGCGCACGGCTGTCGCCCAGGCCCTCATCCATGATCCGGACATTCTTATTCTGGATGAACCCACCGCCGGTCTGGATCCGGCCCAGGCCCAGGAGCTGCGGGATCTCCTGGGGCACATAGCGCCCACCCGCGCCACCCTGCTGGCCAGCCACATTCTGGAGGACATGGAACAGCTGTGTTGCCGGGTCATGGTTCTGAACCAGGGACGCCGGGTGGCGCAGCAACAGCTGGACCATGCCCGCAGCATCCGGGTGCGGCTGAGGCAGCCACCGGAGCAGGGAACGGACTTCCTCACCCGCTTGCCCGGCGTACAACAGGCACAGGCGCAGGGCGATGGCTGGTATCAGATCACCGCCAACGCACCTGTGGAGGATCTGGCATCACAACTGGCGCCCTGGGGCCTGCTCGCCCTGATCCCCGCCCGCTACAGCCTCCAGTCCCTGCTCGCGGAGAGCCTTTCATGATTCTTGCCATTGCCGGCCGGGAAGTGCGCGGGATCTATGTTTCCATCGTTGGCTGGGCGAGCCTGGCCGTCGCCCAGCTACTGCTGGCCTGGCTGCTGTTTTCCCAGCTGGAGGTCTATCAGAAGATACTGCCGGGTCTGGTAAAAACCGGCAGCCCCTTGGGAGTTGGCGATCTGGTCATCAGCCCTACCCTGTCATCCACGGCTCTGTTGCTGATCATTCTCGTTCCCCTGCTGGGCATGGGCAGCCTGGGAGATGAAAAACGCAGCGGCCGTATCCACCTTCTGCTTTCTTCGCCTGTGTCGCCCCTGCAACTGGTGCTGGGAAAATGGCTGGGGCTGCTGCTGGCTGTTCTGCCACTGCTGCTGCTGATGATGGCCATGGCCATCACTCTAGGACTGGGCAGCGCCCTGGACACAGGGCGTCTGGCCGCAAGCTTTCTCGGACTTTTGCTCCTGAGCGCCATGGCTACCGCCATCACCCTGTGGCTGTCTTCCCTCAATGAGCAGCCCCTGAGCGCCGCCGCCATGGCCTGGGGCCTCATGTTCCTGCTGTGGCTGCTGGACGCTTCCCCCACTTCCAGCCTGTCCATCGCCTCTCTGAGCGGACACTTGTCTCCATTTTTCCAGGGACTGGTACGCAGCAGCGACCTGGTGTACTTCACGGCTATCTCACTGGCGGCCCTTGGCCTGTGCATGCATCGCCTGTGGCGCATGGGAGGCGGACGATGAACCTGCGCCATCATCTGCTGAGCCTGCTGGTCTTCCTGGCCCTGGGCCTGAGCCTGTACCTGGGAGAGATCTGCAATCACCAGTGGGACTGGAGCCACAGCGGCCGCAACCAGCTTCACCCCCGCAGCATAGCCCTGCTCAACCATCTTGATGCCCCCCTGCGCATCACTGTTTTCATGCCGGATCACCCGGTGCAGCGCGCCGGCATTCGCGAACTGCTGGACAAATACCAGCAACAGTACCCGGCAATGAAAACGGCCTTTGTGGACCCCAGCCAGCATCCGCAACAGGCCCGAGAACTGGGGATACAGCATACGCCGCAGTTGCTGGTTGAATACAAGGGCCGGCACGAACTGATTCCCCAGGCCAACGAAGAGCTGCTCACCCGCGCCATCAGTAGACTCAGTCTGGACAACCGCGGCTGGATCGCCAGCCTTCAGGGCCATGGCGAAGCGTCCCTGCTGGGCCAGCACAATTTCGACCTGGGCACTTTCGGTAAACTGCTTCAGGACAAGGGATACAAAGTCATCGACCTGAACCTGAACGATACAGGGCAGATACCAGACAACATCGACCTGCTGGTACTCGCCGCTCCCGCGAGCGCCTATTCCGAACAGGAATCCCATGTGCTGCAAAACTGGCTGAATCAGGGTGGCGCCCTGCTGTGGCTGGCGGATGGCAACATCCCCACTCCCCTGGCGAATGACCTGGGAGTGGAATTTCTTCCCGGTACAGTAGTGGATGCCGCAGCCGCAGACTTGGGAATCGACAGCCCCACCGTGGCTGTCGCACGCGCCGTGCAGGGCGCTCCCCTGGCGGCAGACCTGAGAACCCCGGTGCTCATGCCCGGCGCCCGCGCCCTGCAGGCAAAGAGCGATGCCTGGCATCCGGTCCCTGTGCTGCAGACCGGCCCACGCAGCTGGAACGAAACGGGCGGACTCAAGGGCAGCATCAGCCGGGACCCCCAGGCCGGAGAGCAGCGGGGTCCGCTGAACCTGGCTCTGGCCCTGATGCTGAAAAGCAAGAGCAGCAATAGTCCTCGCATACTGGTTGCGGGGGACAGTGACTTTCTCAGCAACAGCGTTCTGGGAAATGGCGCCAACCGTGATTTTGGACTGGCTGCCATCCACTGGCTCACGGGAAATGACAGCCTCGTGGATATCCCGCCTTTCACACCGCCTGACCAGCAATTGCGCTGGGGTCCCGCTGGCAATGCCCTGGTGGCGGCGGTGTTCCTGTTTGCCCTGCCCCTGCTGTTCAGCATCACAGGATTGTTCCTGATCTGGAGGCGCAGACGCCGATGAGCCCCGTAATCCGCGCAAACGCCTGGCTGTCCGGCCTGATA
>DRLF01000450.1 GCA_011051425.1 Thiolapillus brandeum
AGGGCGAATGGATGGTGATAACGTCTTTCAGCAGATCGTTGTCGATCTGGTCGCGCCTGATCAGCTTGAAGACGTTACGCAGGAAAGCCTGCTGCTGGTTGAGGGCGATACGCTCTGCAGTCGCATTCCAGGTGAATGCGACCAGGGCAGCGCCCAGGATGCCGAATATGCCCAGGATGGCAGCGCTGATGAAGATGTTCCTGTTCAGCTTAACCATGTTCGTCTTCCCTGGCGCCAAACACCTTCGGCTGGGTGTAGTAATCGATGGTGGGGGCCGCCATGTTCATCAGCAGCACGGCGAAGGCCACGGCATCGGGGTAGCCACCCCAGGCGCGGATGATGAACACGGTCATGCCGATGAGAAAACCGTAGATCAGGCGTCCTTTCGGTGTGGTCGATGCGGTAACAGGATCGGTTGCAATAAAGAAAGCGCCCAGGATCATGCCGCCGCTGAACAAATGAAATGCCGGAAAAGGCATGGATTCAGGATCGAACAGCCAGAAGACACCAGCGGTGAGCAGCAAGCCGAGGATCATGGAAACGGGGATTTGCCAGGTAATGACCTTGCGCCACAGCAGGAACAGGCCGCCGATGAGGAACCAGTTGCCGATCCATTCCCAGCCGCGCGCACCGAAGTCACCCCAGATGGGGCTCTGGGAAATCTCCGTGATGGTTTTGTTCATTTCCAGCTGGGTGCGCATTTCATCCAGTGGTGTCGCGCTGGTGATGGCATCCCAGGTAAGACTGTCGGGCAGACCGCCGCCGAAGATCACGGTCAGGGTCTGCAGGAAATCCAGCGGATGCTGGTTGAGCATCTCCGGTGGCAGCCAGCGTGTCATGGAAAGCGGAAAGGAAACCAGCAGCAGCACATAGGCGGCCATGGCCGGATTGAAAGGGTTGTATCCCAGCCCGCCATACAGATGCTTGACCATGACAATGGCAAACAACACACCCAGAATCGTCATCCACCAGGGTATCAGTGGTGGCAGGGCAATAGCCAGCAATACGGCGGTTACGACTGCGCTCAGATCCATGAGCGTAGGCAAGACGGGACGTTTGCGCAGGTGCAGTACGCCGGCTTCGGCAGCCAGCGCAGTCACCGTGGCAATGCAGATGTTGATGATCACGCCCCAGCCAAAGTAGTACACCAGTGCGACGATGCCGGGCACCAGTGCCAGCAGCACCTGTCCCATGAGCCGGGTAACCTCGTTGGGCAGGTTGCCATAGGGCGATGTGTGCACCGGGAATTTCATGGCCGTTCCTCTGTATTGTTCTTTTCCTGGGCCTGCCTGGCTTTCTTCGCTGCCACCCGTTTCATGGCGGCATCAACGGCTGCTTTCTTGGGGTCGGCACCGCCTGCTGCTGTCTTTTTCTCCAACGCATCCTTTTTCTGACGCAGGCGGGCCTTGCGTTCGCGATCCAGTCGCTCCAGGCGTTCCACCTTTGCCTCGTGACGCCGGCGGGCTTCTTCGGCCTGCTGTTTTTCCTTTTCCATGGCCCAGGTTTCGGTCTTGGCAAAGCGGTAATACTGTACCAGGGGAATGTGGGAAGGGCAGACCCAGGAGCAACATCCGCATTCGATGCAGTCGAAAAGGTTGTATTCCTGGGTTTTGTCAAAATCCTTCGAGCGTGCGTACCAGTAGAGTTGCTGGGGCAGCAGCTGTGCCGGGCAGGCGTCCACACATTTGCCACAGCGTATGCAGGGCAGTGCCTTGTCGGGGTCAGGGGCTTCTTCCCTGCTGGCGATCAGCAGGCAGTTGGTACCCTTGGTGATAGGCAGGTCGTCGTTTCCCAGGGTAAAGCCCATCATGGGACCGCCCAGAATGAGCTTGTAGGCCTTGTCAGAATAGCCGCCGGCATGTTCTATCACCCGGGACATGGGGGTACCGAAAGCCACCTCGAGATTGCCCGGTTCGCCTGCGCCTGCGCCGGTCACGGTGACCAGCCGGCTGAGCAATGGCCTGGCGGCCATGATGGCGTCGGTGACGGCGGCAGTGGTGGCGACGTTCACACAGATGACACCCACTTCGGAGGGGATGCCGTGAGAAGGCACTTCCTTGCCGGTGAGTACCCTGATCAGTTGCTTTTCGCCACCCATGGGATAGCGGGTGGGTACCTGCACCACCTGGACGTTCTCAAGTCCTGATTCGGCCACGGCCTGACGCATGGCGGTGATGGCTTCGGGTTTGTTGTCCTCGATGCCGATCAGGCATTCCTCGGCATCCACGACATACAGCAGTATCTTGATGCCTTCCACGATGCGGTCCGCCTGGTTGCGCATGAGCAGGTCATCGCAGGTGATGTAGGGTTCGCATTCTGCACCATTGACCACCAGGGTCTGAATGGGACGGTCGGGTCCGTGGTTGACCTTGACGCTGGTAGGGAAGGCCGCGCCGCCGAGGCCCACGATGCCTGCCCAGCGGATGCGTTCGCGCAGCAGTGAGGGGTCGAGATCATCGAAATAGGGCAGGGGCTCGGGCAGTTCTCCCCATTCATCATTGCCATCGGCCTGCAGAAGAATACAGGGTGCGCTCAACCCCGATGGATGAGGCACGGGCTTTTCCTCGATGGCGATGATGGTACCGGATGTGGGCGCATGAATGGGCGCGCCAATATACTCGGTGACCCGTGCAATGGTTTGTCCCTTATACACCTGGTCGCCAACAGAGACCGTGGGTTCCGCCATGGCGCCGATATGCTGCTGCAGTGGCAGCGTCAGGATGTCCGGCAGGGGTACCTTGCCCAGAAACTTGCCGGCCGACATGGTCTTCATGTCCGGGCGGTGAATGCCTCCGTGGAAGTCCCAGCGTCCTGGATTGGTGGTAATCATTGACGCTGCTCCTGTGCGGCTTTCTCGAGATCGTCTGCTCCCGGGAAAGGCCACTTCCAGGTGCTGAGGGTGGTCTTCACCGGCACCATCTCGATGCATTCAACAGGGCAGGGCGGCAGGCAGAGTTCGCATCCCGTGCACTGGCTGGCGATGACCGTGTGCATCTGCTTGGCGGCTCCCACGATGGCATCCACCGGGCAGGACTGGATACACAGGGTACAGCCGATACATTCGTTCTCGCGGATATGGGCGATGGACTTGACCTTGCTGGCGGCGCCTTCGTCCTCGAGGGGAACAGGTTCCTTCCCCAGCAGGTCGGCAAGGGCCAGCATACCGGCCTCACCCCCCGGCGGGCAGCGGTTGATCTCGGCTTCTCCCGCGGCAATGGCCTCGGCATAGGGGCGGCAGCCGGCAAAGCCGCACTGTCCGCACTGGGTCTGGGGCAGGATAGCGTCTATCTGGTCTGCGAGGGGATCTCCCTCCACCTTGAAGCGGATGGCGGAATAACCCAGCAGCAGGCCGAATGAGGTCGACAGGGCGGCGATGGCAAGGATGGCTGTGAGCATGTCAGTTCGATACCAGGCCGGAGAAGCCCATGAAGGCCATGGACATGAGCCCGGCAGTGATCAGGGCAATGGCATTGCCTTTGAAGGGTTCGGGCACGTCGGCCACGTTGACCCGTTCACGCACCGCGGCAAACAGCACCAGTACCATGGAAAAGCCGACCGCGGCACCGAAGCCGTACAGTGCAGATTCCACGAAATTGTGCTGTTCCTGGGTGTTGAGCAGGGCGACGCCCAGTACCGCGCAGTTGGTTGTGATCAGTGGCAGGAAAATGCCCAGTACCTGGTACAGCACCGGGCTGGTCTTGTGCATCACCATTTCCGTGAACTGCACCACGACCGCGATAACGAGAATAAATGCAATCGTCTGCATGTATTCCAGGCCCAGCGGCACCAGCATGTAAGTGTTGACCAGGTAACTGGCTACCGATGACAGGGTCAGCACGAAAGTGGTTGCCAGGCCCATGCCCATGGCCGTTTCCAGCTTGCGGGATACGCCCATGAAAGGGCAGATCCCGAGAAATTTCACCAGTACGAAGTTGTTGACCAGTACGGTGCTGACCAGTATGAGCGCGTATTCCGACATCGGCAGTTTGTGTGTTCCTGATAGGGTTGGGCAAGAATAAGCTACCAGCGGCAGGCAGGCAACTTAGATATATTAAGGTATTCAGGATGAGACCGCTTTGATAAACCTCAGAAAAACAGGCAGAGAGCGATCACTTTGATCAGGTTCACGGTTTGTTGAAAAAATGGTCGTAAAAATAGTTCGTGGCCTCGACGAAACCATGGATGCTGCCGCAGTCGAAGCGTCTGCCTCTGAATTTGTAACCGATGACACCGCCCTTGCTGATCTGGCTTTTCAAAGCGTCCGTAATCTGTATTTCACCACCGGTGCCTGCCGGTGTGCTGCGCAGCAGGTCGAAGATATCCGGTGTGAGGATATAACGTCCGATGATGGCCATGTTGCTGGGCGCCGTGCCTTCGGGGGGCTTTTCAACCATATCGTCGATGCGGTAGATACCGGGTTCTATCTCCTGGCCGGAGATGACGCCATACTTGTGGGTGTCCTGCTCCGGCACTTCTTCGATGGCGACGATACTGCAGCGATGCTGCTCGTAGATTTTCACCATCTGCGCCAGTACGCTGTCATGTGGCTGCTCGCCAATGCACAGGTCGTCGGCTAGGACCACGCCAAAGGGTAACTCACCTATCAGGGGTTCACCGCTGAGAATGGCATCCCCCAGTCCCTTCATCTGCTTCTGACGGGTATAGGAAAAAGTGCAAGCGGCCATGAGGGTGTTGGTTTCCTCCAGCAGTTGCGCCTTGTCCGTGTTTGCCACGGCATCTTCGATGATGCGATTGTTGTCGAACAGGTCCTCGATGGCGTGCTTGCCGCGACCGGTGACGATGGCGATGTCCATCATGCCCGCGTTGGCTGCTTCCTCCACACCATACTGGATGAGGGGTTTGTTGACGATGGGCAGCATTTCCTTGGGAATGGATTTGGTTGCCGGCAGAAAACGGGTGCCGTAACCGGCGGCGGGAAAGAGGCATTTCTTGATCATGAGGGTCGCTTCCTTTACTTGCGCAACTTCCAGGTAGGTCGGTCGTGTTCGTCGATAAGATGGTACTCCATCAGCCATTTGCTTGCATCTTCGGCATCGTTCTCGAACCAGGCACGGCTCGAACCCAGGCGAAAGCTGTAGCCCCATTCGTCCATGTCCCGGAACATGCGTTCACGGCCAAAGCCGGGCAGGTGATCTGCAAGCAGGATCTGCAGGTAGCAGACGCCATTTTCCTCGTCATAGCCGCCGCCGGCGTCGGTGTGCAACTGCTGTCTGCGCTCCCCGTCCATGCACACATAGTGGCAGGTCTCGTGGAAGGCGGAATGCAATGGGGTGTCCGCACGCACCAGCAGGGTGCTGCCGATGAGCCCGGCTTCGGGGTCGCCGAAATGTGACCCGGGAATGGGGGTGCTGTCGTTCACCCAGCGCAGTTCCAGGCCGTATTTTCCGATCAGTCCGGACAGTAAATCACCAGGGGGATCGCTGCACAGCAAAACGCTCATTCAGCACTGTTCCCACGGCAGTCCCTGAAAACGCCAGCCGTTGATGGTGCTGCGCTGGTGATGATCGTTGAGTTCCCCCTCGAAGCCTTCGTCGATGTTGTAGATGTCGCTCATGCCGGCTTCCAGCAGGCGCTTTCCTGCTTCCAGGGAACGCTTGCCGCTGCGGCAGATGAGAATCACCGGCGCGCAGCTGTGTTCCTCGTCACAGACCACGCCGCCGAGGAGTAACTGACGGATGTCGGTGACGAAGTTGGGGTTGATGTCCCAGTCGGGCTCGTCGATCCAGGGAATGTGTACCGCGCCGACCGGGTGACCCACGAACAGGAATTCCATGCTGGAGCGGACATCGATGAGCAATGCCCTGGGATTTTCCTGGATGAGCCTGTAGGCTGCTTTGGCTGACAGGCCCGTAGGCAGTGCTGTATCCATGACGCTTTCCGGTTAATATGAATCAAAGTTCAAGATTATAGAAATTGGCCGAGTATGCAAACCCGTTTGTTGCGTTTTTTCATCCGCTTTCTGGGCATCCTGCCCTTGCCGCTGCTGCGTACGGGCGGGCGTTTCGTTGGCTGGCTGGCCTACCGTATTCCCAATCGTGAACAGGAAAACACCCGCACCAATATCGATCTGTGCTTTCCCGATCTTTCCGCGGAAGAAAAGGAGGCCCTGATCGAGGAGACCCTGAAAGAAAACGCCATCACGCTGCTGGAGATGCCTGCCGTCTGGTACGGGGAAACACAAGCGTGGCTGAGCCGGCTGGACATGGGTAGGGTGCCGGACGAGATCCGGGCGCTCATGCAGCAGGGAAAAGGCGTGGTGATCGCCATGCCCCACCTGGGGAACTTCGAGATCAGCGCGCATTTCTTTGGCGCCATCGGCAAGGCCACTGGCCTGTACCGTCCGCCGCGCAAGGAGGGACTGGAATCGGTGATGCTGGAAGGGCGCAA
>DRLF01000451.1 GCA_011051425.1 Thiolapillus brandeum
ACACACCGCGAACGATGACCAGGAAATAGCGCAGGGGGTCAAGGTAGGTCAGGTATTGCACCGCTTCGGGCATGTTGGCGATGGGAGTGGCGAAGCCGGAAAGTATGACCGCGGGAACAAGGAACAGGAAAGCTCCCAGCACCGCCTGCTGTTGGGTGACGGAGATGGCAGAGATCATCAAACCCACGCCCACGGCGGAGAACAGGAACAGCCCCAGGCCCAGGTACAGGGCGCCTACATCGCCTCTGAAGGGGATCTCAAACCACCACATGGCCATGAGTATGATGAAGGTGGCTTCGATCACGCCGATAACCATGCCGGGGATGGATTTGCCGATGAGGATGGCGGTGGGGCGCAAGGGTGTCACCAGCAACTGGTCGAAGGTGCCTTGCTCTCGCTCCCGGGCGACGGACAGGGCGGTGACAACCAGGGTGACGACCAGCGTCAGCAGCCCGACGATACCGGGGATGATGAACCAGTGGGAATTGAGGTCCTCGTTGTACCAGGCGCGCACGCTCAGTTTCACCGGCGGCCCGCTCTGGCCCTGCCTGGCTGCCTGCTGCCGGTTGTAGTCGAGGACGATGCTGCGCAGGTAATTGAGCGCCAGCAGGGCGGTGTTGGAATTGCGCCCGTCGAGGATGACCTGCAGGGAGGCGGTTTTCCCCCGGCTCAGATCGGCGCTGAAGCGGGGCCCGATATGCAGTGCAAGCAAAACGTCCTTGTTGTCGATCAGCGGCGGAATCTGTGCATCGTGATCGAGATGCTGGACAATCTGGAAATTGGGTGAGCCGTCGATGCGGCTTACTAGCTCGCGGCCAGCCGCCCCCATGTCCTGGTTATAGATGGCCACGGGCACATGGTCCAGATCGTAGCTGGCGGCATAGCCAAAGATGATGAGCTGGAAGATGGGCGGCCCGATGAGAACGAAACGGCTGCGGGGGTCGCGCAGCAACGCCAGGAATTCCTTGATCGCCAGTGCCAGAATGTGCCGAATCATATCAGTCCAACCGCTTGTAGGATTTCTTGCGCACGATGCGCATCAGCACCAGCAGCATGATGAGCATGGCCCCCATGTTGGCCCAGTACACCGGCCACACGTCTCCCGCCAGAAACAGGCTCTGCAGGATGGACACCAGGTAACGTGCGGGCACCAAGTGGGTGACGACCTGTATGGCCTGGGGCATGGAATTGATGTCAAAGATGAAACCCGAAAGAATAAAAGCCGGCAGAAAAGTGATGATGATGGCGATCTGCCCGGCCACGAACTGGTTTTTTGAAACGATGGAAATCAGCAGCCCCAGGGCCAGCGCCACCAGCATGAACAGGGCGCTGGCGCCGATCAGCGCCAGAAAAGAACCGCGGAAAGGCACGTGGAACTGCCACACAGACAGCGCCACGGTAAACAGCATGCCCCCCATGCCCAGGAAGAAATAGGGAATCAGTTTGCCGATAAGCATTTCCTGCATCTTCAGGGGTGTGACCATGAGCGCTTCCATGGTGCCCCTTTCCCATTCGCGGGCGACGACCATGGCCGTGAGCAGGGAGCCGGTCAGCGTCATGATGATAGCCACCAGTCCGGGCACCAGGTAGTGGCGGCTGATCAGTGCGGCGTTGAACCAGACACGCTGCTCCATGGCCACCGGCAGGGGCAGCTGGCGGCCGTGCTGGGCGGCGTATTGATTCAGCCAGCTCAGCCAGGCGCCCTGGATGTAGCCCTGGGTGATGCGTGCCTGATTGGCATCCACGCCGTTGACACGGACGGCGATGGGTGAATCCTGACCCGAAAGCAGCAGGCTGGAAAAGTTGCTGCGCAGCCACACGATACCGTCGATTTGCCGTTCCGCCAGGGCCTGCTGGGCTTCCTGTATGCTGCCAAAAGTACGTGGGCTGAAGAAATCTGAATGATCGAAGGAAGCGCTGAAGCTGGCCGTGTTGCTGTCCGGCTGGTCGATGACCAGTCCCAGGGGAATTTGCTTTGCGTCCAGGGAGACGCCGTAACCGAACAGGAACAGCAGCACCACGGGCATGAGAAAAGCGATGGCGATACTGGATGGGTCGCGCAGTATCTGCAGCCATTCCTTGCGGATCATGCCCTTGAGTCGCATGCGGGCTTGTGATTTCACTCCTCACCTCCAGATACCCGTAGGTCGGGCTTCAGCCCGACAAACACGGCCTGGTGCGAAGTCCCTGTCGGGCTAAAGCCCGACCTACGGGAAGGTATCATGTTCATGGTGCTTCCTCCCGGGTTTGAATGAGGCTGATGAAGGCGTCTTCCATACTGGGTTCCGGGTGTTTGTCACTGCGCGCCAGGCTGCGTAACTCGTGAGGGGTGCCGGCAGCCAGTATACTGCCTTCGGCCATGATGACCAGGTGGTCGCAGTAGTCGGCCTCTTCCATGAAGTGGGTGGTGACCAGCACGGTGACGCCGGCTTCTGCCAGTGCATTGGTGCGTCTCCAGAATTCGCGCCTCGCGAGGGGGTCCACGCCCGAGGTGGGTTCATCGAGAAACAGGATTTCGGGCTCGTGCATGAGGGCGGTGGCGAAGGCCAGGCGCTGCTTGTAGCCCAGGGGCAGGGTGCCGGCGTTGGTGTTGGCATAGGGCTCCAGTTCGAAGCCTTCCAGCGCCCAGCGGATGCGCGCCTGCTGGCGTTGGCCGTGGAGGTTGTAGGCGGCGGAAAAGAAGCGCAGGTTCTGCTCGACCGTGAGGTTGCCATACAGGGAGAATTTCTGCGCCATGTAGCCGATGTGCCCCCGGGCCTGAGCGGAGGCGGTGCGCAGGTCATGACCGGCGACGGAGACCTTGCCGGAGGATACCGGCAGCAGGCCGCAGAGCATACGGAAAGTGGTGGTCTTACCGGCGCCGTTGGCGCCCAGCAGCCCGAAGATCTCGCCGCGTTTCACGCTGAAGCTGATCTGTTTGACAGCGATGAAATCGCCGAAACGGCGTTCGAGTTTTTCCACCCGTATGGCGTCGCCTTCGCTGTCACCTGTTTCGATGTTCCTGATCTCGGGGGTGGCATGGGCTGTTTCGTCGCTGCCGCCGAGCCGGTCGATGAAAGCATCCTCGAAACGGGGAGGTACTGCCTGTATGTGCAGATCCGATGCATCGGGAAGCAGGGTTTGTGCTTCCGGCTGGTATCCCTGTTGCGTAATGATGCGCACCCGGTCACCGTTGATGATGGCGTCGGAAATACCGGGATGCCGGGACAAAGCGTTCTGCAGCCGCCGGGTGGGCATTTCACTGCTGGCTGCCTCCCAGGTTCTGCCCTGCATGGTTTTACTGAATTCATGGGGCGGCGCCTGTCCCAGCACCTCGCCCTTGTGCAGCAGAATAACTTCGTTGCAGCGTTCCGCCTCATCCAGGTAGGCAGTGCTGAGGAGTACACTCATGCCGGCATCCTTCACCTGGCTGTAGACGATCTGCCACAGCTCCCGGCGGGATACCGGATCGACGCCGACCGTGGGTTCGTCCAGCAGCAGCAGGGCGGGGGGGCGAACCAAGGCGCAGGCCAGGCCCAGTTTCTGCTTCATGCCGCCGGACAGCTTGCCTGCCAGACGGCGGGTGAAGGGCGCCAGGCCGGTCATCTGCATCAGCTGGTCGTAACGCTGCTGCCTGCTCGCAACCGGCACGCCCTGGAGATTGGCGTAGAGATCGAGATTTTCCTGGACGCTGAGGTCTTCGTAAAGGCCGAAGCGCTGGGGCATGTAACCCACGGCCGCCTGGACGGCAGCGGGTTGTTCGACCGCATCGATACCCAGGGTTTCCACACTGCCGCCATCCAGTTCCAGCAGGCCGCAGCACAGGCGCATGAGGGTGGTCTTGCCGGCGCCGTCCGGGCCGATCAGCCCGGTGACAGTGCCCGCGGGCACCTGGATGCTGACGCCGTTGAGCGCCTGAACCGAGGTCTCGCCTTTACCGAAGCACTTGTGTACATCGCGCAGGATGAGCGCGGGATTTTCCATTTTACTTGTTGCAGTCGGGAAGGTCAGTAGCGCCGGCAGGCGATGTCAGGTCGATGTTCACCGTGGCTGGCATGCCCAGCCGCAGTTCTTCCTGCGGGTTACAGGCGAAGACGCGGATCTGGTACACCAGGCGGGTGCGAAGTTCCGGTGTTTCCACGTTCTTGGGCGTGAACTCGGCAGTGGGCGAGATGTACCCCACCCAGCCCGGGTAGGTCTTGCCCGGATAACTGTCGCTGGTGATGCTGGCCTTCATGCCCGGCTTGACCTTGCCCAGCCGTGTTTCCGGCAGGTAGGCGCGCACCCACACGGGGTTGGCGAAAGCCAGAGTGAGTGCTGGTTTGAGGGGGCTGGCCATATCGCCGGGTTCGAGAATGCGGGTGCGGATGATACCGTCGGCCGGGGCGTGCAGTTCCGTATGCGCCAGGTTCTGTCTGGCCAGTTGCAGCGCGGCCTCGGCGGCCTTCAGTTCTGCCTCAGCTGCTGCGATGTCTTCCTTGCGCGGGCCGGCTTCGAGCAGTTTCAGCGCGGCGTGGGCGGCTTCCACCTGGGCCTGGGCGGCATTGGCATTGGATCTTGCCGTTTCCACCTCTTCACGGGAGGCGAGCTTCTTGCCGATCAGTCTCTGCAGACGCTGCCAGGTATCATGGGCGGACTTGGCTCTCGCCTGTGCGGCTTCCAGCTCTGCCTTGGCTTTGTCGATTTCTTCCTTGCGGCTGCCTGCCTGCAGTTTTGCCAGCAGTTGCTGCTTCGCTTCCACCTGTGCCTGTGCCTGCGCAACCTGGGACTTGAGCAGTTCCTGGTGCAGTACCGCCAGCAACTGGCCCCGGGTGACGTGTTCACCTTCCTCCACCAGTATGCTGTCCACGTGCTCAGATGCGTTGAAAGTTAGCTGGGCTTCACGAATGTCGATGTTGCCATAGAGGGCCAGCTTCGAGCTGTCGGATGTCTGGGGCTGGTACTTGTACCAGGCGAATATGCCACCACCGATGAGCAGTACCAGGACGAGGGGAATCAGTTTTTTCATGAGAAGAGGATTCTTGTTTTATGGCAGAACGGGAAGACGCCACTCTAGCAACATATGCTCGTGGCGTCTTTGATGTTGGTCACCGGCATTTCCCTGTTATCAAAGAGGAAGTGCCTGATTGCTGTGCCTCATCGTCGCATGCGTTCTTCCTGTCGGGTGTCTTCCAGATGACAGCCTGAGCTGCGAAAGGCGGGCTGGATCCCGCCGTCCGTGCTTTCCCAGGATTTGCCGGCTGATTGCCTGTTCAGCGGGTAAAAAACTGTTGCTTCAGGGAGGCATGGAGTATCTTGCTGTCTCCTGCGGGCTGGGCCTCGATCGTGAAGTCGATAGACTCCTGGTTTTCAACCAGGAACACTCCGATGTAATACACGGCGTTTTCTTCCTTGATTTCGCGCAAAGGAATTCTTCTGATCTGTCCACGAAGATTGTGGGCGGTGACGGATACTCTGGCCTCTACAGGCGTGCCGGTGGTGTTGGGGACATCCTTGATGATGCTGATGTTGATCATTGCCCGGTTGGGGCTGCG
>DRLF01000452.1 GCA_011051425.1 Thiolapillus brandeum
CAGCGTTGCCATGCGTACTGCAGCGTTCAGTCTGCACCCTGTGCTCTGAGGAGCATAACCATTTCCTCATGCCCCTGTTTTCCCGCCCACTCCCGCGCTGACCAACCCCGTGTGTGTTCCCGGTGATCGACATCCGCTCCGGCGGCAATGAGCAATTCGACGATTTTCACATGATTGTTGGAGGCGGCAAGCATCAGGGCTGTGTAACCTCCCTTGTCCTGGGCATCGATCTCAGCACCTTCTGCAATGAGACGCCGGACGATGTCCACATGACCGTTCAGCGCCGCTTTCATCAGCGGTGTCCAGTCACAGCTGTCCCTCAGGTCGGGCGTGCCGGATTCATCGAGAAGCTGTTCGACAGCAGCCAGGTCTCCCTTTTCTGCCGCTGTCACCAGGGGAGGTACGACACAAAGCTGCTTCTCACTATTGCCGGTCAGAAAAACAATCAGGGGAAGGGAAAAGAGAGTGAGATAGAAAAGCCACCGCATGACAACATGGTTGCATCAGTCTGCCGGTGGCCTCAATGACATTACGCAGTTTCTGGGGGCTCCTGGTCAGTCTTGCCTCTTGCTGCGCATTTTTCACTCATGTCATCTGTGTGAATCAGCTGACCGTTGACCTGGGCGCCCATGGCCATTTCGAGCAACTGATAGTGCAGATTGCCGGTCACCTGCGCGCCGGATGCCAGTTCCACCCGGTTGCAGGCAAACACGTCGCCGATGATGATGCCATCGAGAATGAGATTATCCACTTTGACATCCCCTTCCACACGTCCGCTGGTGCTCACCACCAGCGAGGAATTGGTGTCGGGAACGCCGGTGACGTTGCCTTTCACCAGCCCGTCGACATGCATGCCGGAAGTGAATTTCACGTTGCCACTGACCGTGGTATCAGCGCCGATCACCGTGACAATAGGGGGAAGTTTCAGCTTCTTTACACGCGCCATCATTTGTTACCCTGTGTATAGCCTGACCAGGAGAAGGTTTTGCTCATTTTTTTCAGCTCCTTGTTGCGTGGCAGGAACTCGATCAGGACGGACTCCGGCTCGAAACCTTCAGGAAACTGCATTTCACCGTGTACATCCTGGAAATTGGAAAACTCCAGCTTTACCGCTTTCTCGTCGTCATCAGAGAATTCGGTGCGGTCGAGCCGCTTCTTCTTTCCATTGAGCTTGCCTGACACTTTCATCACAAGCTTGCCCTTGGTGATTTCCACCTTTTCCATGACCTGCACGATGGTGAAATCATATTTGAACCTGTTTTCGCCTTCTGCAGGCTGCAGCTTGAAATTCTTTATATACAAACTGCCATTGTTGTTCGATACCAGACTGCGCAGCGTTTCCATTTCAGACTGCAGCGCCGCCTTTTCATTTTCGACGGCGATCAGTTGCTGCTGCAGTTCCCGGCTGGCCTGCTGCTCGATTTCCGCCTGTCTTCGGTAGCGGATGGAAGCCGCTTCCAGGTCGCGCGCTTCTGCCTGCTGCTCCCGCAGAGCGGTTTGCAACGCAACAATCTCACGGGTGCTGTGTTCATGATCGTAGCCGCCCTGCCGCACGCCCCAGGAATAAGCCTGCCAGCCGATGGCGCCCAGCAACACCAGCAACAGCAGCACCTGCCAGTAGCCACGCCTGTCATGATGATGCACGATGCGTGGCGAGCGGATGCGCTTGTCCCTGACCTTCGTTGTCGTAACCGGCTTCAAGGCAGCAGTCCCACAATCCCCAGCCCCTCTTCCTCGTCCATGCCGAACATCAGATTCATATTCTGTACCGCCTGTCCTGCGGCGCCTTTCACCAGATTGTCTATGACCGACAGAACAACCACCATATCGCCATTTGCGGGACGATGCAGTGCGATACGGCACATATTCCCTCCCCTGACGGAGCGGGTTTCCGGATGCGAACCCGTTGGCATCACATCAACGAAAGGTTCGCTGGCATAGGCGCCCTCGTACAGCTTCTGCAAGTCCAGTTCACCATCCACCTGCACATACAGGGTGGCATGGATACCGCGGATCATGGGCAGCAGATGGGGCACGAAGGTCAGTCCCACATCCTGTTTCAGGGCAAGGGACAGGTTCTGGCTGATTTCCGGCTGATGCCTGTGCCCGGCCACGGCATAAGCCTTGAAGCTCTCACCGGTTTCCGCCATGAGCATGGCCGTGTTGGCTGCCCGGCCGGCGCCACTGACGCCGGACTTGCAGTCCGCCACCAGCGCACTCAGATTGGCCTTCCCTGTCTTCAGCAAGGGCAGAAATCCAAGCGTGGCCGCGGTAGGATAGCACCCCGGATTGGCGACCAGGCGGGCCCTGGTGATGTCTTCCCGAAAAAGCTCCGGCAAGCCGTAAACGGCTTCCTTTACCAGATCGGGACAGGCGTGCTCCATGCCGTACCATTGCTCCCACACGGCGATGTCCTTGATGCGGAAGTCCGCTGCCAGATCGATCACCCGCACACCTGCTTCCAGCAACGCCGGCACCTGCTGCATGGCAATACCGTTGGGAGTGGCAAAAAATACCAGATCACAGGACTTCAGCGCCGCTGCATCCGGCACCGTAAAGCACAGGTCGGTATAACCGCGCAGATTGGGATACATGTCAGCCACGGCCCTGCCTGCTTCCGAGCGGGAGGTGATCACCTTCAGCTCGACTCCGGGATGGCGCACCAGCAGGCGCAACAGCTCGACCCCGGTGTAACCTGTTCCTCCAACGATACCGACCTTGACCATTTCCTCTTCCAATGCGTGTGACGAAATGTCATATTCTACAACACACGGGAACAGCATAGGGTTTCTTCCGCACGATCATGGAGTCACAAACCATACAATCCATTGCGCTGATGCTTGGCGCGGGCTGGGCCTCGGGGCTGAACCTGTACGCAGCCATGCTGGTGCTCGGCTGGATGGGGGCCAGTGGCCAGGCCAATCTGCCCCCCAGCCTGGATATACTGAGCAACCCCATGGTCATGGGCGCGGCAGGCCTGATGTTCGTGGTGGAGTTCTTTGCAGACAAGGTACCGGGGCTGGACAGCCTCTGGGATGCCGTGCACACATTTATCCGCATCCCGGCGGGAGCGCTGATGGCGGCAGGCGCCGCGCAGGGACTGGACATGGGAGCGGCAGGAGAACTGATCGGACTGATCCTTGGCGGCAGCCTGGCCACCACCAGCCACGTGAGCAAGGCCAGCGCCCGGGCGCTGATCAACACGTCCCCGGAGCCGGTGACCAACTGGACAGCTTCGGTCACGGAAGACGCAGCCGTGGTCGGCGGCTTGTGGACCGCACTCAACTACCCCTGGCTGTTTGTGTTACTGCTGATACTCTTTATACTGTTGGCCATCTGGCTGGTGCCCAAGATCTGGCGATTGCTCAAGGCCGCCGGAAAAACTGTATTCAGCTGGTTCAGAAAACCGCAGCCCACTGAAACTACTGAAAATACCGACTGACGGAGAGAAGCACCATGTCACCCTGGCCCTGGCTCAAAGCCCTGCATCTGATTTTCATGGTGAGCTGGTTCGCCGGTCTTTTCTACCTGCCGCGCCTGTTCGTGCACCATGCCATGTCTCTGGACGAGCCTGTTCTGGATGAAAAATTCAAGGTCATGGAACGCAAGCTCTATTATTTCGTTACACCATGGATGATTCTGACGGTGGTTTTCGGCACCTGGATGCTGTTCGCCGGCGCCTGGGAAGCCTACAGCAGCATGATGTGGCTCCATATCAAACTGTTGCTGGTGGCCCTTCTGGTGGTCTACCATTTCTGGTGCGGCAAACTGGTGAAGGATTTCCGCGACGGAAAGAATCGCCATTCCCATACCTGGTATCGCTGGTTCAACGAGCTCCCCCTGCTCCTGCTGGTGGCTATCGTGCTGCTGGCCGTGTTCAAGACCTTTTGACCGGGAACATCCCGTTAGCGGGACGGCGTCGGGCTAAAGCCCGATCTACGTGGCGCGTGGTGCGCAGGCAATAAAAAAGGCGCCGCAGCGCCTTTTTCACTTTTTCAACAGTGTTGCAAGCAGGTTTAGCCGCAACCACCGCCGGTGTTGGAACCGCAGGTACCACAACCGCTGCCGCCAACAGGCTGCAGGTTGTTGAACACGAAACGGGCATCTTCACCGTCATTGGCAACAAAATCGATTTCCACACCTTTGAGGTAACCCATGGTGCCGTTATCGACGATAAGCTTGAAGCCGTCATATTCGCGCACATTGTCTTCACCGCTGAGCTGATCGGTAAAGGTCATGCCAAAATTGACGCCGCTGCAGCCACCGGGCGTGGCATATACACGAACACCTTCGATGTTCTCTTCAACCTGCCCCGCCAGTTCCTGCATTTTCTGTTGTGCAGTCTCGGTAAGGGTCAGATCCTCATCACTGAGTTGGTTAACATTCGCTGTCATGG